>CAIPUQ010000538.1 GCA_903868295.1 uncultured Roseiflexaceae bacterium | reverse complement strand
GCAGTTCTTTCGTGGGGTGGTCGGTGGCACGGCAACCGTCGATGGCGTGTCCCCGATAGAGGGAAGCGTGCACGCCATGCTGCCGCATGTGACCGTGGTCCTTAGTCAAGCGAGCACACAGATATCTGGGGTATGCGACACCGTGGCCGGCGAGGTCGGCTTTGCATTAGCCAATCTAGGCATGCCGGTCGATACCATCCGCACGCGTGTCGCAGAGGCATTGGCGACGATGGAGATTGGGCACCTCGCCGAACGCTCACCATTCCAACTCTCGGGCGGGCAACAGCAACGGATGGTCATTGCTGCTGCGCTGGCGTTGAACCCTCCCGTTTTAATTTTTGATGAACCAACCGCACAACTCGACCCACCGACGGTCGCTGCGCTCGGAGACACATTACGCCGCCTTGCTGCTGCAGGCAAGACTATTATTGTGGCAGAACAGCACCTCGATTGGGTCGCTGCCTATGCCGATCGCGTCATCGTCCTGAACGCAGGGCATATGCATGCGGATGGTCCGCCGCAGACAATCATCGCAGATCCCCAGTTGGCGCTCGGGCGGTCGTATGCCCAGCGATTATCGAGCTACGCACAGCACCAAGGTGTCTGGCAGGGCTCGACCGTTGCCACTACACACGCAGGTTTGGTGCAGGGTATTCGTACGGACACACCCGTCGAGCCCGTATCACGACCGCTGCCCCGGGCACACGCCACATCCATGCAGGCACCGGTGTTGACGTGTACCTCGGTAGAGTTTGCCTATCCCAATGGTGTACCCGTGTTGACGGATGTCGACCTGACCATCGGGCGTGGCGAACGTGTGGCACTCCTCGGGCGGAACGGGGCCGGCAAAAGCACGTTATTGCGGCATTTCAACGGCTTGTTGCGCCCACAGAGCGGGACTATTGCACTCAATGGAGTCGACATCGCGAAGCGTGCGCCCGGTGCGTTGGCACAGCAGATGAGTATCGTCTTTCAAGATGTTCGTAATCAGCTGTTTGCGGCAACGGTACGGACCGAAATCGCCTACGGCCCGTCGTTGTTGGGCATCCCAAAAATCGACCAAGAGCGCCGGGTGACCCACGCACTCGCAGTATGCGGCTTGACCGATGACGCAGATACCCACCCGTATGACCTGCCGGTTGCGCGCCGTCGTTTGGTTGCAACTGCAGCAATTATTGCGCTCGAAAGCGATATCATCGCACTCGACGAACCAACTGCAGGACTCGATAGCGACAGCATTGATACGCTGTCATCGGCAATCGCAGCATGCACGCAGGCAGGCCGTACGGTCATTTTGGTAACCCACGACCTGAACTTCTGCGCAACCCACACCGATCGGGTGGTCTTGTTGGAAGGTGGACGGATTGTCCTCGACGCACGTTGGGCGTCGCTGAACGATGCCCAAATCGCACTGTTGGACAGCGAAGTCGGCTTACCACTGGGGTTCGATGTGGCGCGCACCTGCGGTATTGCAGCGGGCAGTGCGCTGCATCACAGTCTGACGGCCCCCGCTGGTCTGCGCTAAGTTGGGCGCATCAAGAGCAGCGTTGTGGTTCCGTGTGCATACATCGTCCCGTCTGCATCGAGAATCTTGCCTTCGGCCGTGGCGGTGCGACTGCCGATGTGGAGCGCGCTACCCACGGCCCTGAGTTCGCCTTTGTCGGTCGTCATGGGCTTGGTGAAGTTGATTTTGATCTCGAGGGTGACATACCCCACGCCCCGTGGCAGGGTCGACACCACGGCGACTGCCATTGCGGTATCGAGCAATGCGCAGGCGAGTCCACCGTGCGCCATTCCCATCGGGTTGAGGTGGAACTCCTGCGGCACGACGGTGAAGATTGCATGTCCCGCTTGTGCTTCTTGTCCGTGAATATCGAGGAGTCGCAACATGGGTGACATGGGGATGTCACCGCGCCGGACCGCGGCCACGTATTCACTGCCACTCAGGGTATGCAGTTGTTCGGTATAGAGGGACGGGCTCTGCCAGGTAACGACCCGCTGTTGTTCGGTCATTGCGGTTCCTTGCGTACATATGGTTGATGCGACAGCGATGTATTTGACCTACCGCTATCCGTGACAGATCCCAATCCTGAACGCGGGAGTCGACGAGATGATAGGTTCGTTCGCACACATCGCATCACGCAAACCTCGCTACAATGGCTATATTATCGCATGACCAAGGGAGCAGTATGCCCCACCCTAGTATTCATTGGTTCCGACGCGACCTGCGACTGGACGACAATCCTGCATTGGTCGATGCAGCGACACGGGCCGCTGGGCTGGTCATCCCCGTCTTTGTGGTTGATCCGACGGTCGTTCGCTCGTCGCGGGTCGGGGCGAACCGCCTCGCATTTATGTATGCCCGTTTGCACACGCTCGACGCCGAGTTACGGGCTGCAGGCAGCGGCTTGGTGGTGCTCTATGGCGACCCCGCTGTCGTCCTACCTGAGTACGCGCGGAAGCATGCGGTAGCCGCGGTCTGTTGGCAACGAGACGAGACTCCCTGGGCCAGCCAACGCGACCAACGCGTGGCGACGCAACTTCAAGGGATGGGAATCCCGGTAGG
>CAIPUQ010000537.1 GCA_903868295.1 uncultured Roseiflexaceae bacterium | reverse complement strand
GGGATTATGATAAAAATAAAACTGCCCTAACCCGAGGCCCCATGGTCGGAGCTGGATCCAACGGATTGCCTCTTGCCAGAGCAAGATGCGTGCATCGAAGCTACCGGCGCTCGCCCCGCGTGTCACGAGTGTCAATGCGATACCAGCAATCCCCGCGATAAGGATAGCCCCGATGATCCACGGGCGGCGGCGCATCGTGTCGGCACCATAGTGATAGACCGCAATGACGGCACCGGCGACGAGGGTCGCCAACCAAGCCCCGCGTGAAAAAGAGACCACAATCCCCACGGCAATCAGGCCCACCCACAGCCAGCGGGCGCGGATGCGCACCACAGGCCAAATGGTGCATAGCAGCGCGAGCGGCAGGATGCGCTCGAGGAACAACCCGAGATTGTTGGCATGACCATAGACCGACGCAACCCGGCGGATATTGCCCGTCGCCACGACGTTGTCGGCGAACACCCGTTTGCTGCCCAACCAAGGCACCAGATCGACCCCGAGGTACTGCAGGATGCCCAATACTGCGACGACCCCGGCACTGACCACCAGACTGTGGACCAATGTGGTCAAGATGACCCGGTCACGTTGCATACTGCTACGCATCAGAAAGAGCCAGATGATGGGTTCGATGATGACCCAACGGAGTGTCCGCAGGGCTTCGCCACGCCCCTCGGGCAATGCCCACAGGATGCTGACGGCGGCCGATCCTGCGAGCACAGCCACCCAAATGTCGCTCCGGCGGAACGTGATATCGAGCGACCGGCGCTGTACGGTGGCGATGCCCCAGCCCAAAATAGCAACCGCCAAGACGAACTCGTGAATGGGGATTGCGGCGCTGTCGGTCAGTGCGACTGGGATGAGTGCAAACGGCGCGGTCGCTGGTACGAGACACAGGAGCACCGCTGGCGCGACCCACGCGACCAGCATGAGTGTGAGCACGGCGGCCGCTTTGAGGGGCAACGGACCGAGCTGTAACGCCAACAGTGCCACGATGGTCAGCGGCCAGGGGGATGCCGCGATGGATGAGCGCAGTCGGTCAATCATGGCTACCACGCTGCCTGGATCATCGACTCCCACTGGGATGTGGTGGGGACGATAGGCGACAAGTTGATAAGACGCTCTTCGCCGCGGAACAAGGCAATCAGCTCGGCCACGCTCGGGGAGTGGGGAGTAATCAACGTACGCAGGTTGGGTGCACCACAATCCAGCATAAAGCGCTGCAATGTCGCCGGCACATCACCGACCGTGCACCCGAACGCAGTGGCAATCCGGGCCGTCGCAATGGGTCGGGCGGGTGCCACGAGTGCCATGATTTGTGGCATCAGGACGACGCAAGCCGGTCCATGCGGCACATGGTATGCACCGCCGAGCGCATGCCCGACCGCATGACCGAGGTGTAGTCGCCCACTGAGAAAGGCCATGCCTGCAATAGTGGCTGCGTTGCTCATGGCGGCGCGGTCGGTCGGGTTGTGCCCGTGGCGCACCAAGCGCGGCAGCGCAGGCACGATGATGTCGATGGCGGCACCTGCCAGCGCGTCGCTCATGGGTGACGACATGGTCGACGTGAGTGACTCGAGGCTGTGTGCCAGGGCATCCATGCCTGTTGCCATGGTCAGTGCCGCGGGCATAGTGGCGGTCAATTCGGGGTCGACGAGGGCTACCGCAGGGGTGAGCACCGGGTGACGAATGAGCAGTTTGCGTTGCGTGCTGGGTTCGGTGACGATGGCCACAAACGTCACTTCGCTACCGGTGCCCGCAGTGGTGGGCACAGCGATAAGCGGGAGCATCGCAGCAGGCGTGGCACCGCCCCCGTGGTAAAACGGCGCGATGTGCTGCACATTGTGGGCGCGGAGGAGTCCAACAGCCTTGGCGGTGTCGATGGCGCTCCCGCCGCCCACGGCGACGATGCCGTCGATGCGGTGCTGGGCAGCCCAGGCCGCGAGTTCTTGGATGGTGCCGGCCGATGGGTCGGGTTCGACTGCGGTCGAGCGTACCACCGTGAGGCCAGCAGCGCTGAGTGCAGCCTGGATGGCGTTGCCGGCTGGTGTGTCCGCAAGAAACGGATCGATGAGCAACATGACGACCGACATCCCAAGACCCTTGGCTTCGCTCCCGACCGACGCGATGACCCCAGGACCGGTGACAACCCGGGTGGCGCTGAATTGTGATTGGATGCTCATAGTGACCTCGTTATAGGGAGAAAAACGCGGTACATTGCCGCGGCGAGTGCGCTTGTCAACAGAATCGGTATGGCTGCCATCAGCCAGCGCAGTGGTTGGTCACGCCAGACGAGCAGCGCCGTCGGTGGTTGCGTGATCCCACTTATGGTGATGTGGTGCAATCCGTCGGGTAAACCACCTGCCAAGACTGCGTCGCCACTACCGGTTGAGACATACGCTGCAGGGCCGTCGTCGATCGCGACGCTCAGATCGGCTGCCAGCCCGCGGATGCCCACGCCTGTGCCGGTGAACGTGATGCGGTAGCGGGTACCACCCAGCGATTGGATGGCCGGGTGCGACCAGTCATGGCTGCCGGCGCCGGCATAGCTCGGCCGTTGCAATGCCGATTGGATAATGCCGTATCCCGGGTATGGGGCGAAATCCGGTGCCATGATGGAGAAGTACGGTGTCGGATTGGCTGGGTCAGCCGCGGGACCGCCCCAGCGGAGCATCCATAGATTCATGACGCCGAGCCACGGCCATTCGGTGCGTGCACGGGCGAGTTGGTCGACGATGTAGGTGCCTTTCTGGGTCTCGCTCACGGGCGGTCCCCAGATGGTGCGTCGTTCCGGTGGGATACTATCGGGCGCGCTGTTGTAGCCGAATTCGCTGACCCAGACGGCGGTGGCGTCGTCACCCGCTTGGAGCATCACTTCACGCAGCATCACAATGCGCGAGACGTCGATGCGTGTGTCGATGGGGCGATCGAGCTCGGCCCAGGGGCGCAACGGGTTCCAGCGCAGGCGCACATAGCGGTGTTCATCGGGTGGTTGGCCCAATCCATATGCCTGGGCCGACATGATGTCGAACGCAGGGGCTGCGCCGGCGCGGTAGCACGCGGCCAAAAAGTCGAGCTCGCTCATTGGGGCGATGCGCGGCTCTTTGCCATCGGTGGGTGAGAGACTGGGGAAGAGGATGACGACCTTTGGGTTGGCCGTGCGGGCGGCAGTGCTGGCGCGCGTCAAGAGGTCGGTGAAGGCGATGGGGTCGGGGAGCTCCCAGTTCCACTCGTATGCCAGATTCGGTTCGTTCCAGAGCTGGATGTACTGGACGTCCGGGTACCGACCTGCGACGGCGGCGACGAAGCGGGCATAGTCGTCATAGTCGTCGGGTGGCCCCGTCGAGTCGCCGTTTTCTGCTAATCCTGCCCGAAACTTCGCGGTTGCTGCGGCGCGTGTACGCGCCCAGGCGGGTGGGCGGTCGATGCGGACGATAAGTTCGATGTGGTGTTTGGCTGCCATTGCCACGATGAAGTCGTACTTGGTCCACGAGCTGTGTGCATCGCTCGAGTTGCGCCGGTCCGTAAAGTCACCGCGGGCGTGGATTTC
>CAIPUQ010000536.1 GCA_903868295.1 uncultured Roseiflexaceae bacterium | reverse complement strand
AGCCGCAACAGGCTGTTGCGTTGGGTGATGACTTTGGTGTAGTGATTGAGTGTGCGTAGGTAGGTGCTGTCGAGCTGCGAGAGCATTGCGTCGATCCAGCGCCGTCGTTCTGCCGGTGCACCGGTAATCAGTTCGAGGTCGGTCGGTGCAAAGAACACCATCCGTGCAAACCCAATCAAATCAGTGGCGCGGACAGGTTTGCCGTCGACCCGCAAGACTTTGGTGGCACTACCTCCGCTGGCACCGTGCGCTACTTGCTCGCTCCTGCCCTGGATAATCACATCGAGATGCGTACTGCGATCTGTTCGACGGATGTCGGCACTGATTCGCGCCGTCGCGGGTATGACATCGCTGTGTGGTGCATCCCAACAAATCACCTCACGGTCCACACTGGTGCGCGGCGACTTCGAAAGGGCGAGCAGGGCGATTGCCTCGAGCACCGAGGTCTTGCCTGCCGCGTTGGGACCATACAGCAACGTTGCCCCATGGCCTATCGGTAGGTCGAGGCGGAGGTAATTTCGGAAATTTCGCAGCGTCAGTTGTTCTATTTCCATCCACTATCCCTGCGGCAATGGGAGTTGTTGGCTGACTTCTTTGGTGAGTGCCCCATCGACGAAGCTGATTTGCTGACTCAGGTCGCTGTAGGCTTGCCGGTTGAGTTCAAGCCACTGCTGCCATTCGGGTTGGACGCGCGCAGGGATATCATTTTTGAAGGCTTTTGATACCGCCTTGCAGAGTCCCGCAAAATCGAGTTCTATCCAACGCTCCAACGCAGGCGTCGGCAGCGCGCCAAGGGGTGCAAACGCCCGTGTGAGTGCGAGTAATCCGTCTTGGACGATGTGCAGTCGCTGGGCGTGCAAGTGGGAGTTTTGCTCCGAAAGTGCGCGCATATCGGGGTCGGTCACCAATATCTCGGGGACGGGCAGATCAACGATGTCACTGACCGTCCAGCGCGGGTTCGCCTGTCGTGCTGCCTGCATGTGGCGTTGTACGGGGATACTGTTGAGGTATCCGAGGAGCCAATCGGCATCACAGTCAATCCATGCCGATGCAGACACATACCCAGTGGGCATACGGGCGACCCACAGAATTGTGCGATGCCACTCCATGGTGAGGACTGCACGGTCGCGGGGCGGCACCACAACGCCTGCATCGAGCTCCCACCAGTGGGTGTGGCTTTTGGGGCGATCGGCGACATGCAACGCCAAATGCCGGGCCAGCGCTGGGTACTTGTCTGCGATGGCGTGCCAGGCATCTACCCCCGCCACGGGTGTGTTGCATGTCGCTACCGTCCATCCCGCGGGCAATGTCAACAAGAATTTGTTGCTCTGTGCACAGGCGTAGCGGTGGATGTCTTCGCTCCCTATGTAACGGCGGAAGCACGGTGCGAGTGTGGGGTCGAGCAACACAATCCGGTCACGTGTCGATTTGTCGATGATAAACACCGCACGTGGTGTGGGTGCGAGGCCCTCGTGGCAGACGGTTTGGACGACATCGGCAAGGCGGTGCATACCAGGTGGATACTTAGGCATCGTGGTCTGTTCGTTCCATCGTGATACGCCGCAAGGCGGCAATGTCGCCACACCCACTACAAAACATCGCTACCCGCAGTTCATCGAGGAATCCCTGCAGCTCTGTAATTACTTGTGTCACACCGCGGCTGTCGACTGCAGCGATCAGGGCAGGCTTGGCAGTGCCGACCAGGTCGGCACCAAGGGCTATCGCTTTGGCTACATCGCTCCCGCTCCGGATACCACCTGACCCAATGAGCGGTATGTGTGGCAATGCGCCGCGCACCTGGCGGATTGCAGTGCTGGTGGGGATGCCCCAATCGGCAAATGCGCCCGCGGTACGGGCACTGCGAGCGGCGCTGTCATGCCTAAATCGTTCGACTTCAGACCAACTGGTGCCCCCAGCCCCTGCCACATCGATGGCAGCCACGCCGACGTCGGCTAACCGTTGGGCCGTGGCTGCACTTATTCCATTGCCGACTTCTTTGACGATCACGGGGACCGGCAGGGCACGGCAGACAGCGCCAATTTTGGGGAGTAACCCGCGAAAATCGGTGTTGCCCTCGGGCTGGACTGCCTCTTGGAGCGGGTTGAGATGCAGGATCAACGCATCTGCGCGGATCATGTCGACCGCCCGCAGACATTCGTCGACCCCATACCCGTAATTGAGTTGCACCGCACCGAGGTTGGCAAACAACGCGATGTCCGGTGCAACATGGCGCACGCGGTACGACGCGGCCAAGGCTGCATCACCGATTGCAGCACGTTGTGACCCGACACCCATGGCGAGACCCAAGTATTGCGCAGCCTCGGCCAATACGGTATTGATGACTTCCACATCCGAGGCGCCGCCCGTCATCGAGCTTATCAGCAAAGGCGCACGGAGCCGCTTGCCGAGGAACGATGTACTCAGGTCTATCTGCGTCATATCGAGATCGGGCAGTGCCTCGTGTGGCATCCGCCATGCAGCAAAGCCCGTACCAATGCCCTTGGCTGCGACGTTTTCGTCGAGGACGATTCGCACATGATCGAGTTTGCGACTGCGCGTTTGTGACTGCTCGTCCATAATCCGTCTTTCCGGTTCGCTGTATTCACTCCATTATAAGAGCTCTCACGCAAGAAGGCACAGGATCGAAACTCCATCGGGTATAATACAAAAAATCGTTTTAGTCAGGTAGGTATCACGTGTCGCAGAAACCCAAGCCACGAACGTCTGTTGGCCAGCGCAACACCCCCGCTGTCATCGCCGCCGCCCTCGTCGTTGCTGTCCTCGTGTTGGTCGCTCTCAACCTCGGCAGCGTCCCAACAGCAACCGATCCTGGTGCGGTCACCATGGACATCACCCCCGAGCCCATGCCTACTGCGGAAGCACCGGCAGGAGAACCAGCAACTGCCGAAAAGCAGTATGCCGCAGCCCCGCCGATGACCATCGACGCCACCAAGAACTACACTGCCACCATCAAGACCCCACGTGGCGACATCGTCGTCAAATTGCGGCCTGATTTGGCACCCGAGACCGTTAATTCGTTTGTCTTCTTGTCCAAAGAAGGCTTCTACGACGGCGTGACGTTCCATCGCGTCATCCAGGACTTCATGGCCCAAGGCGGCGACCCGACCGGTACCGGTATGGGTGGCGCAGGGTATACCGTGAAGGCCGAGTTTAGTCCATCGATTTCGTTCGACAAACCCGGCTATTTGGCTATGGCACGACCCGGCAATGACATCAACGGCAATGGTTCGCAGTTCTTCATCACCACCGCTCCGGCAACCTTCTTGGACGGCCAATACACGATTTTCGGCGAAGTCATCAGTGGCCAGGATATCGTCAACGGCATCCCACTGCGCGACCCCGAGACAGCCGCCGCCCCTGGCGAAGCCATGCAGACTATTACGATTAGCGAAAACTAAAGATGCGTGCTGCTCCCCCTCCTGCACCGCCAGCATTCCCCCGATGGGTTATTGGCGTTATCGTAACCATACTCCTCGTCGGAGGGGGAGTAGCCTGGATCGTCCGTCAGACGTATACACAAACATCCCCGGCCCTGGTTGAGACCATCGGTGCTACTACGGTGCCTACTGCAGATTCGATGCAATCCACCCCAGCCCCGACCACTATTCCCATCGTTCCGACCACCCCGACTCCCGCCCCACGCTTCCTCGCAATGGCTGAGCTCGTCTATGATCGCGACTTTACACAAGCACCCATCGAGCAATTCCTCCGTGCCAGTGGCGGCGATTTGGCAGATGTGTCGGTCACCGTGGCCGGTCGCCGACAACCATTCGGCAAAGCAATCCTCGGTCAAACCCTCTACTACAGTGTCAGCCCCAAAATCATCTTGGCGCTCCTCGAGTACCAGAGTGACCTGGTAACGCAACCAGGATCGCCTGCCGAACGCTACCAGTGGGCACTCGGCAACTACCGCGAAGACGGCCGCTACGCTGGTTTTTCGGCGCAGATCCGTTGGGCTGTGCGTGAGATATTCTACGCACGGCGTGACCTGCGTGAACGGCCACCGTTGGTCTATGCCGACGGGAGCGAAGCTGCTGCGCCCGCGTCGCTCAGCGATGCCCAGTACGTGTTGGCCCGTGTGCTCGCGCCGACCATTCAAAACGGTCGTCTCGAACCTGCCTTACTGCAGTTTCAGGAGGTGTACGAACGCCTCTTTGGGACCCTGTCTGCCGAACCGCCCGCCGCACGTGAGCCACCCACCGTCCGCTTGCACCGCCCGCTGCGGACCATCTTTCCCGTCACGTCGTTTTTTGATCACGGCGGGCCGTTTTTGACCCGGCGTGCAGATGATGGGATTACGACCTATTGGGGGCATACCGAGACCGACAGTGCGTTTGCCTATAACGGACATGACGGCTGGGATTATGCTGCAGCTCCACCCGACGAAGCGCTTTCTGCTGCGGATGGGACCGTCATATTCGCCGGTATTGCTGACGACAACTGCGACACGCTCGCAGTCATCATCGACCACGGTGCAGATGTACGCACGCTGTACTGGCACCTATCGGGTATCGCCGTTGAGATGGGCCAGTCAGTCAAGACAGGCGATGTAATCGGCATTATTGGAGAAACGGGCTGCGCCAAAGGTCCACATTTGCACTTCGGAGTTCAATATGCTGGGGTCAGCATCGATCCGTATGGCTGGTGTGGTACCGGCGACGACCCGTGGCAACAACATCCTGCGGGCGCACAGAGCTACTGGATGTGGGCTGACACCCCTTCTCCCTGCGGACCAGTCAGTGCACCGGATGTGTTGATCGACAGTAGCGATCCTGACCATTTTCGTGTGACAGGGTTGACGACCCTCTCGACCCCATCGGGTGTCGGCGGCAGTGCATCATATGTGGCAGGTCAACGGGGCGTCGACCTCCTGCGGACCTGGCGTGCGCGGCCGATTGGGCCCGTCGCCGTCGCCGAATGGCATGTCGATACCCTGCGTCCTGGCCGCTATCGCTTGTTGGTCTATGTACCCTACGCACTGAGTGGGCTGATCGACAGTGACATGGTCGCGTACCAAATCGTCCACCGTGACGGGACGAGTGAGGCACGCGTCAATCTGCAGACCGT
>CAIPUQ010000535.1 GCA_903868295.1 uncultured Roseiflexaceae bacterium | reverse complement strand
TTATCTGCGTTCGTCAATCGATTTTTTACCCGTTTTCGTATCGTAATGCACAAATATGCGCATCGAGATTCGTCAATCTCTGTTATTTCTGCATTAAGACGATAAATACAATCATTTTAATCATGTTTTGGGATGCTCTCAGCGCAGGTGCCCCTCGACCCACCAGTCAAAGCACACAAAAAATCCCCACACCAACTCTGTTCGAGTGGTGTGGGGCACATACTGCGGGGAGACTATTTGGTCTGTGTGTCGAGGACCACGTCACGATCGCCGATGGGCTGGAGCGGGCGGGCATTACCCTCGTAAGCAGCGGCAAGGGCATCGATTTGGGTTTGGCTCAGCGTGACGGCGTCGCGCATCACCATCCATTGCACCCCCTCGGAACAGGGCGGCGTGGTCAGACTGCCCTCATACTGGTAGGTGATGTGCTCGGCCGGCAACAAGGCTGGCCAATCAATGGTGGCACTATCTGCGCCGCCTTTGGGGGTGCTGGTACCTGCGACATACGGCTCCCAGGCTGCATTGGGTGCATCACCCGCGACAATCATCACGCCGACGACCGCCAACACACCAGCCTCGGATTGATGCACAAAATGCATTTCTGCCGCTGCTTTCACCCCGTCGATGGCATGCTCGCTGGGGGTGTGGAAGTGGAGTTGCTTGAGCGTGTACACCGTCTCGCCGACAGTCAATGTATTGCCTGCTGCAGGCACCGCTTGGACCGTGTGTCCGTTATTGACGAAGTCCGCTGCGCCAGTGCTGTACCCAAAGACCGGGTCGGCGACATCGTTGGTCGATTTGGCCGTGATGTCGATGGGGGTCTGCGCCGTCCCGTCGATACACTGCAGATAGGCGGGGTCGAGTTTGCCCCAGTGCTCTGGTCCTTCTTCGCCTTCGTAGGTCCAATGTGCAGGGGTATGTGTGGCGGTCGCCTCGACTGAACCATCGGCAGCGGGCTGTGCAGCAGATCCACAGGATGTCATCACAACCAAAGCCAATGCCAACCGCACCATGTGTTTTGCACCCAAAATCATCTCAGTTACCTTTTGTTACAATCTGTTACCTACGGTACTCGGTAATTGTAAACGATTCTCCGTGAATAAATGTTCCAAAAAAGAATGATTTTGGTTCATATTCTATTGATGTTTTCTACTGCATGACGTTCATCTGAGGACATCCGGCAGGCGTTGAGAAAAGAAAAAGAGGCGTCAGTGACTGACGCCTCCGGTCACATTCAGACATTTACCATAGTAGTCAATAGTAATCGACCTCGCGTGTCGGTGCACTGACGAACCCAATATCGTCGAAATACACCGTTCCACCGTGCGTATCCGTGACTACTTCGAAGTAAATTTCTGTCGTCGTCCCGGCTTCACTCGTCATGTCCAACGTACCAGTCACCCAGCCTGCAGTGTTGCATGCATCGAGATACCACTGTGATCTATCAATATTGGAATACAACCAGATATAGTCCGAGCTACTGCCGGTGTCGCAGCTCCGCGAACCGATAATCCGATACGAAAAACGCAGATACGGCGCATTTGCGGGGATGTAAACCGTCTGAGACAGAGAAGCGTACATAAAATTAGTGGCCGACATGTACGACCCAGACTTGGGAGTCACGCTTCCTGAGGCAGTATTGTACACAACCGAACTCATCGTCCAACCGCTCCCCAACTCAAAGCCACCGTTAGCAATGGTGTTTCGTGCCTTATCGGGATTTGGCGTGGGCGACGGCGTCAGCGTTCGTGTTGCGGTTGCACTCGCTGTCAGGGTCGGCGGCAGTGTTCTGGTTTGTGTCGCTGTACCGGTAGCACTCGGCGTCATGGTTGCAGTCGGAGGCAACGGTGTGGCAGTGACAGTTGCCGTTGCGGTTGCACTCTCGGTCGCCGTTGCGATCGCTGTGGGTGTATCGATTGCCGTTGAAGTAGCAGTATGTGTAAATGTGGCAGACGGTGCTCCTACCGTTGCTGAGGGTATCATTGTCTGTGTCGCGCTCCGCGTTTTGGTTGGGCTTTTGGTCACTGTCCGTGTTTTTGTGCGTGTTTTTGTGCGTGTCTTGGTTACGGTTCGTGTTTTTGTGCGTGTCTTGGTTACGGTCCGTGTTTTTGTGCGTGTCTTGGTTTTTGACTTGGTTGCCGATACCGCGCGGGCAAATGACGTACGTTCACCATACACCTGCGCTGTCGGATTCCACTGGAACGCACTCAGCACAAGCACGAGAATAACCAATATCTGAACCTGTTTGATAAGTCTCATCAGCAATCCAATCTACCGACCGGCAATCCATCATGCAGCGCCGATATGTAACGTTGTTTTATGTATATATTTTATAACATTTTTCGTGCACACACAAAATAAACACGCAAATCCAGATTCAAAAAAAAACGCAGCCGCACGCTATCCAATCCTCCCAGCATGCATCACTGAGCAAACATGGGGAACGTGGGATTGTACAGCCGATATGCAACGAGACCAATACACATGATACAGAAGACAATCCGACCAATACCGAAGTATCCTACGACA
>CAIPUQ010000534.1 GCA_903868295.1 uncultured Roseiflexaceae bacterium | reverse complement strand
TCTCGAACGATACACCAGCGATGACGCAGTCCATATTTTGCCGCGTGCAATCAACCTCGCTGCGTTGAGTTTTCACAAAGAAAAATTTCGTACTGGATCAATCCCTGCACCTGCCCAAAGCTGGACGTTCGCAGATATGATTGCCGTCGCAGAACAGCTCACCATCAAAGAAAATGGCGTTGTGAAGCAGTATGGTTGGTACGACGCGACGGGCGGCAATATTTTGTTTAACTTCCTCCTCGACAAAGTCGGTGTCGACACGCTTGGTATGAAGCCAGCAGATCTCACGGCGAATGATCCCAAAATCATCGAGGCACTCCGACTCTACAAAGACTACATCGATCGGGGTGTCGTGTTGGGGCCGAGCAGCAGTTATGGCGTAGGCGTCGAACCCGCCGTCACGGGCAAAGACCCTTCGACATTCAACGATCCCACCCAGTTGGTACGTGACGGCAAAGTCGCCATGTGGAACGAATCAGCACTCTGCTGCGGCGACCAAGCGCAGGCCGTCCCGTTTGAAATCGGTTCAGCGGTGATGCCGACCGGGTCATACATCGACACGATGACCTATGCCGAGGGATACATCGTCAGTAGCGGCACACGGTCACCACAGGCTGCCTGGACATTTGTCGAGTGGTTGACACGACAACCAATCCCGAACGATTCACGGTCTTCGAATCTGCCCGGGTATTTTTACACGCGCAAATCGCTCAATGAACAGTTCCCCCCTGCCAATGCAGACGAAACTGCGCGGAACGCGACATACGAGTACGCGATTGCCAATTTCCCACCGATGCGCTTCGCCCCCAATAGCGAGTTCACGGTGTACTACAACGTGCTCAATGCGACATGGGCGCTGTTTGAACAAGAACCCAAAACGCCGGAGCAAGCGCTCCAGCAAGCCTATGCAAATATGCAATCTGCGATTGCAACGGTGAACGTCACACCGAGCCCGACGCCTGATTCTCGACCGGTGGTTGTTGCGACACCTGCGGCGCAGCAGGCCAAGCCGAATCAAACCAGCATTACATACGCAGCCTACGGTCTGTCTGCAACAGATATTCGACGCCAAGTGCGTGAGCTTTCGACTGCCGAACCAGATATCTTTGTGAACGTGCTGTCGACCGACAATATGACCACCACGCTGACGTTTACGGACATGGCAAATCGCACCGATTGCTTTTATTGGGGCGTCAATGTGCCGTCGACCGATGAAGAAATCGCCTCGGTGATGGATCTGCAACCCCTCATCGACGAAAACGGGACGATGGAAACCCAAGATATCCCACCGACGTTGTTCTCGATGATGACCAAAGACGGCAAATTGTTCGGGTATCCGTATACCTACACCGGGCGCGGGCTTATCTACTTCCCCGAAGCACTCAAGAAAGCCGGGGTCGATGTCCCCACCGCACAGTGGACCCCCGAAGACTTCTTGCAGGCAGCCAAGGCACTCACCGGGAACGGGTCATTCGGGTACTCTTCGATGGGCAACTACCTCAACGATATAAACTTCTGGGTTGGGCAATTCGGCGGTGCACTCACCGCTGGAGAAGGTAAGGATTTGCGCGTGACCTTTGCCTCGCCCCAGGCAGTGAAAGCCATCTCGTGGTTCTTGGCCTTGGCCACCGAACACCGGGTGATGCCAACACCAGTGCTCTACTATCGTGTGGATTCAAACCCCTCGGTCAATGACCCGAGTTATGAGTTACAAGCACAGGGCAAGCTCGGCATGTGGTTCGATATGTCGCTGGGGAGCTTTGACCCAGTCAACATGCAAAACGACCCGAATGCACCAAAAATCACGCCGGCACTGATGGCTCCACTGCCAATTGGAGCGGAAGGCGTGAAATCGGCAGACATGAGCATCACGGGCTTCCATGTATCGGCAGCGTCACAGAACCCACAGGCCTGCATGAAGTTGATTAATTACCTGTCCAATCAATCTGCGGTGTTTAGCTACGGCGGGATCCCCGCACGCACCTCTGCTGCGAAATCAGCGGTGTTCGAACAAACAAACGGATATCTTGTGCCGTTACGCGACACGATGCAGCAGATGCTCGAACAACCAGCAAGTAATAACGGCAACCCGAATAGTTTTTACATGTTCGAAGGCTACTGGCTCAGTGAAGCGCTCGACATGATTTTGACAAAAAAAGCCGATCCGACGCTAGAACTCACCAAAGCACAAGAAACGACCAATGCATACCTTGTATGTGCAGCCGAAACCGACCCAAAAACAGGTAGCCTGCTGGAATGCGCCAAGAAGGTGGATCCCAACTACAAGGGATATCTGACCGACCAAAACCCTGAACCAATGTTCGGAACATCGCGCATACCATAGACCAGACGTTGCCGCCCTGCCAGGTTGCTGGCAGGGCATTGTTAGTACAGAAGTAGGATACAGAGATGGTTCGACCACTCCATCAGCTGCTCATCGCGGGGCTGTTCATCCTTGCGAGTTGTGCATCCAATGCGCAAACAATCGCCCCGACGCCGACGGCAATTCCCAGCGACCCAGCTCTCGAAGAGCCTACCTTTACAGTAGAAACGGGGACCGTCGAACGCGTCGTCAATGACACCGTCTCTGCGACCCCGGTCGACTCGAGCAAACTCGGGTTCGGGCGCGACGGGGTGGTCAGCGAAGTCCTGGTCAATAGTGGTGACACCGTTGCAGCAGGAGACGTCCTTGCATTGCTCCAACAAACGGAGGCGGACGATATATTGCGCAAAGCAACCGATGAACTCGATGTCGCCAAAACCGAGTACGCCGGGGCAAAAGAATCGAACGATAAACTCATTGTCCTCAAGCGACGGGCCGTTGCCACCGCGCGGAAGCAACTCGAAGACATCCTGCCCGGTGGAAAAAAAGATCTGCTGAAAGCAGCCCAAAAAGATCTTGATGCGAAAATCATCGCCGCCCGGAACACCCAAGAAGACGGGGTGATAACTGTCGAAGATGCAGAGTATGCCATCACAACAGCGACGAACGCCTTGATTGAAACCCAGTTTGCCTACAGCAAAGCATATTGGCATGTCGATTGGGTGAAGCGGTATGGCACAGATCCACTCGAACCCTTTATCTGGTTCAACATGAAGCAGGTCCCGAACTACCTCGATGACGAAGGTAAACGGACGTACGACAAAGCTCTCACCGCTGCCACAGACGCACTGCGTAGCGCAGAACGCGCAGTCAGCGCTGCCCAACGTGCCTATACACGTGCCAAAGAAACACGGACGACCGACGCCGAAACCGCAAATGACGCAGTCGAGACCGCCCGCGAACTGCGTGATGCATTGTTGGCAGGGGAAGACAACCCGGACATTTTGGCGGCGCGTGATGCCCTCGAAACCGCAGAACTCGAACTGTCGATGGCCGAGAACAACACATTCAAGACCGAGCAAAAGACACTCGATGCAGCGCAACGCGCATATGACAAGGCATTCAAAGATGTCGAAGGTGGGCGACTCGTCTCGCCCCGTGACGGAACAGTATCGTCCATTAATTTGATTCCTGGCAACATGGTATCTGCGTTTTCGCCGGTTGTTGAGGTCGCGGATCCATCACAAATCGAGTTTCAGGCAAACCTCGGCACAGACGTGATGAAGCTATTGAGTGAAGGCCAAAGTGCCGAAATTCGGCCTGTCGAGCGACCAGATTTGGTGTTGGTGGCGGTGATTCGACGACTCCCTGCGCCGTACGGCAAAGATGGTGGTGCGGTCTCTGACATCGACCAGTCAACCCGCTTTCAACTTATCGACACCAAAGACTACCTCCTCGAAGCAAACGCGCGTGGCAAACTGAGCATCATCATCGAACGGCGTGAGAACGCACTGTGGTTACCGCCAGAAGCACTACGCAAATTCGGCGAGCGTGATTTTGTGGTGGTGCGCGAAGGCGCCATGGAAAAACGCGTCACTGTTGCCATCGGTATACGGAGTACGGACCGTGTCGAGATTTTGACTGGATTGCGAGCAGGCGATGTTGTCGTCGGTCAATAAGCGGACATATGCCTTCTTTCATGCAGTGATCCTGCTGTTGCGGGCGACGTTGCGGCGTACCATCGCCGCACCGACCGCCACATTGGCGTTGATTTTTGCATTGTGTATCCCAATAACACTTGCGGTTATTGTTCCCAGCTATGCCAATGCGGCCGGTATTCGGATCCTCGCCAATCAAATGGAACGGCAGACGAGGCAAACACAGCGACCAGCATTGGCACTGTTGTTCCGTGCTGTGCGTGGCACCAAGCCTATCCCGTGGCGGACCATCCGCGCGGGGGATTCGTTGATGACGCAAAACGCCGGTGCATTTTTGCAGATCCCCATTGCCTCACTGACACGGCATATCCGAACCATCCCCTATGCACTGATGGCGGTCCAAGGGACTGACGGCGGCGTCGCACTCGGGACTGCCCCGTTCGCGACCCTCGTTG
>CAIPUQ010000533.1 GCA_903868295.1 uncultured Roseiflexaceae bacterium | reverse complement strand
GCGTACTGCGGACAAGGCCGAACAACCTGTAGCGGTAGTCGAACAACCGCCGACGCGGCCACACGACCATGCGATGCTCCAGTCTTTGTTGGTGAGTCAGCCCACGGTTGCTCCAGCGATTGAGTTGCCGGGCAGTCAAACTGGGTATGACCGGTTCAATGGTGGCGAGGTACACCACTCGGCTGGCGGCGTTGCATTTGATATGAGTAACTTGGCGGTGAGCCAAGGGATGCGGTTGCATGATTTCCCCGAGACCGGGAGTCGACCGGCGATTGATGGCAACGATATTCTGCGTGAAGTCGGTGTCACGACCGGCGAACTCAGCCGTGCGGTCGCCATCCCGAGCGCAGCCGTGGCGGACTCTGTGCCGGCTGCCGTGCCCCCAACTGCGCCGGTCAGCACGTCGAAATCTGTACCCGCGGCGACGCACCAGCCGCCCATACAGACTAATAAGCCACAGACCAACGGCACACGTACTGCGCAAATGAACGAGTACTTGCGGGCGTTGCAAGACGACCCCGAAAATGCGGTGTTGCGCTTGTCTGTGGCGCGTGCTGCCGTCCCGAGTGGGATGTTTGAGACCGCCATGGTGCAGTATCGGCATCTCATCCGGACGACCATGCTGCTCGACGATGTGATTGCTGATCTGCGGGATATTTTGGCCGAAGAAGCCGATGGACAAAAGCGGCGCGAATGTAGTCGGCTGTTGGGCAACGCCTATGCGCGCCAAGGTCGGGTCCAAGAGGCGGTAGAGGCCTATCGGATGACAAACCTGAGTGGACCACCGCCGTCGCTGTAATGCATGTTTCGTTGACCCCTGGTGCAAGTGCACCGGGGGTTCTTTTTGTGTACTGCGGAGCCGAAGGGTGGTATGATACATAGTGGAAAAGGAATTGCAGTAAGGAGTCACTTCGTGGAGCGTTCACTCATTATTTTGAAGCCAGATGCCGTACAGCGTGGTCTGGTTAGCGCCATTTTGGGTCGTCTGGAGCAGCGTGGTCTGCAAATCGTCGGTCTCAAACTGATGCGCGTCACCGAAGACCTGGCCCGCAAGCACTATGCTGAACACGACGGTAAGCCGTTCTTTGCAGGCCTGATTGAGTACATCACCTCTGGCCCCGTCGTTGTCATCAACGTCAAAGGCAAGAACGTCATCGAGACGGTACGCACCATGGTCGGTGCGACCAACCCAGTGAAGGCAGCTCCTGGGACCATTCGTGGTGACTACGGTCTCGAAATCGGCCGTAACTTGATCCACGCATCCGACAGCCCCGAGAGCGGCGAGCGTGAGACGGCTATTTTCTTTGCGGCGAATGAGTTGTTCACCGTTGAGCGCAGCGTGGACCGCTGGATCTACGAGTAAACAAGCATGAAAATCGCGATTATCGGTTTGGCCAATAGTGGCAAAACCACGGTCTTCAATGCATTGACTCGCGGCACTGTCGAAACGGCAGCGTTCAGTTCGGGTCAGCTCGAGCCGAATGTCGCGACCGTCAAGGTGCCCGATGGGCGCCTTGACCGTTTAGCGACGATGTTCAAACCACGCAAACTGACCCCGGCCGATGTGCAGTATGTCGACGTCGGTGGGATGAGTGGGAGCAGCAACCGGAGTGGCTTGCCGCCGGCGTTGCTGAACTTCATCAGCAGTGCCGATGCGTTGCTGCATGTGGTGCGTGCGTTCGAAGATAATACCGTGCCACACCCCGATGGCAGCGTTGACTTTCGGCGGGACATAGAGTCGGTCGACTTGGAGTTGACCTTCTCGGACTTGGCGATTATCGAAAAGCGGCTGACCAAGCTGAATGCCGAAATCAACAAGATGGCCGGTCGCGAGCGTGAGCT
>CAIPUQ010000532.1 GCA_903868295.1 uncultured Roseiflexaceae bacterium | reverse complement strand
TCCGTACCCCGCTCAGTGCGGCAGTGTTGGTCGACGGGGCTGCACCACACACTTGGCTCGTATGCGATGCCCAGGCAGCTGCGGCACGCCAACACGCGCTCCAGGAACTGGGTGCCACCATCATCACGCAGCCACTCACCACCGAATCAACGTTTGCCATGCAGCCGTTGCTCCATACATTAGGCACCCGCGGCATTCGCACGCTGATGCTCGAGGGCGGGAGCCGCCTGATCGCCAGCATGCTCCGTGCCCGTTGTGTCGATCGGGTCGCCATCACCATTGCCCCCAAACTGCTCGGGCAGGGGATCCCCGCAATTGCCGACCTCGGGATCACGACCATGGGCCAGGCCCTTTGCCTCAACGAGCCCCGTGTGTCTCAATGCGGTGATGATATCTGGCTCGAAGCGACGGTGCGCTATGCATGACTCCAAAGCCATCTGGATGCTCGCCCCGCGGAGCATCACCCTCGTACCCGAGGAACTCGACACGCTCGCGCCGGATGCGGTCGCGGTGCAGACCGCGTATTCGGCGATTAGTCAGGGTACCGAACTGCTCGTCTACCGCGGCCATGTCGATGCCGCCCTGGCCCTCGATTTGCCCACATTGGTGGGCAGTTTCGCCTTCCCCATCAAATACGGCTACGCGCTGGTGGGACGGATTGCGACGCATGGGTCCGCGGTGACAAGTCATCAGGTTGGAGATCGGGTCTTTGTGTTGCATCCGCATCAGACGTATGTACACGTCCCTGCTGCCAGCGCACAGCGCATCCCCGACGATGTCGACACGCAGGCGGCGCTGTTTGCCGCAAATATGGAAACCGCGATTACCATCGTGCATGATCTGCGCCCGGCACTCGGTGAAGTCGTCGTCGTGATGGGCCTGGGGATTGTCGGGCTGTTGGTGAGCTGGGTATTGTCGCGGATGCAGGGGATAACGGTCATCGCCGTCGATCCCCTCGCATGGCGCCAAAAAGTTGCGCTACAACTCGGGATTGCCTGTGTCGTACATCCCGATCAGGTAGCCGACCAGGTCGATCTGATGACCCGGCAACGCGGTGCCGACGCCGTCGTCGAAGTCAGTGGCAATCCTGCGGCGCTCGATACTGCCATCACCCTGCTTGCCATGGAGGGGCGCGTCATTGTGGCGTCGTGGTATGGCACCAAAGAAGTCGCGCTTCAGTTGGGGACGCATTTTCATCGCAAACGCATCCAGTTGCGGGCAACACAGGTGGGCCGCTTGTCGCCTGACTTGGTGCCACGCTGGGATTATGCGCGGCGCATGCAGACTGTCTGGCAGCTGTTGCGCGATCTGCCCTATCAGGTACTCATTAGCCATACCGTTGCCTTTGCGGATGCTGCGGCTGCCTATGCCATGATCGATGCCGGGCAACCAGGTGTGGTCCAAGTCGTGTTGCACTACGAGTGTTGAGGAGGAGTCATGTACGAAGTCGGTGTCGTTGCCCATTTCGAAGCCGCTCATCGGCTTGTCGGTGATTTTGGTCCGGCACAACGCATGCACGGACATACCTATCGGGTCGAGCTGTCGGTGCGTGGCCC
>CAIPUQ010000531.1 GCA_903868295.1 uncultured Roseiflexaceae bacterium | reverse complement strand
GCAGTGGTGCCGAATAAATGCTTGAGGTCGGTGACCACATCGGCATAGATGGCTGCCCATTCTGGACCGTAATGGGGGATCTGCGGGCTGCCGAGGACCTTGAGTACGGCGTCGTCGACGTCGACTGGTCCGGGGATAAGCATTCGATAGGTGGTCATGCATCGCTCCATTCAATGCGAAGGGTATAGGCAATCATTATACCACTCCTACCCATCCTGTGAGGGGTAGGAGTGTGTCGGTGTGTGCTGTTATTTGAGGCGATCTGCCCCTGCGAATTCTGCAAACAGACGCTTCATGTGCCCCGACGGGTCGGTGTAGAAGTCCGCCGCGCTGACTCCGAGTTGGACGGGTCGGACCGCTGCTTTGACGGTCGGTTTGCTGGCGGCGAATTGCTTGATGACTTCGGCGTGCGGCTTGAGTGTGCCGTCGGGGCGGACCATCCCAAAGAAGCGTTCGTGGCGTGCTTCGTCGCAAGGTGGTTCGTTCCACAGATCCGAGCTGTAATCTGCAAAGCACCAGAGCATTGCCCCAGTGGCCCCGACGTCGACCAGGGTCGGCAGTACGGCTGCGTAGTAGGCAGCCAAATCTTCTTCGGAGGCCATGAATTGGGCGCGTGGTTTGCCGTATGCGGTCCAGTTCCACACCTGTGACGGTGCGCCCGGAGGTGCGGTGCAGCCGCCGAATTCTTCCATTAAGGTCGGTTTGCCGCACAGGGCGCTGACCACGGCACAGGTAAACGGCACGTAGTCGGGGTCGAGGGGGTTCTTCATCCAACTGACATACATCGGGTACGAGTGCATCACCGCCCAGTCGGTCTCGGCATAGACTTCGTGGACGCGCAAATTATTGGTGCGGAACAAACTGTCGGCATGCAGCCCGCAGGTGACCGGGTGAACGGGGTCGATGGCTTTGATGAGTTGCGTCATCTCGCGTACCCAGGCTTGGCCGGCGGCTGCATCGCGTGGCCAGGCAAACAAATCGGGCTCGTTGCCCAAGTTCCACCAGCCGATACCCGGGTGGTCCTTGAGGCCGGTCACCACGGTCGTCAGCAACAGCCGTTCGGCGGTCAGTGCGATGGGGTCGTGGTATGGGTTGCGGTATGGCTTGTCGACGATTTTGTTGGCGCTGACGACTTGTAGATGGTGGAAGTTGGTTGCGTCTGCCGGATCGCCCAAGAGCCAGCCCGGGCACCAATTGGGGCCGCTCATGTGCCCCGTAAAGAACGTCACGTCGAGGACCAACTTGTGGTGTGCGGCGATGTCGGCAACGGTGTGCAGATTGGCTAGGCTGGCGGCATCGACACTGTCGGGCGTGGGTTGGAAGTCTTCCCACAGCAGAAAAATCCGCACAACCGTCATCCCTAGGCTTGCAATGGTGGCGAATTCGCCATGGACTTCGCCGGCGTCGAAATCCTTCCACCAGCCCATCGCCTTGCGTCGTGGCCAATAATTGACGCCCAAGATAAATGGTGTTTCCATACGTGCCACCTCCATCCCGATGCCCTGCACCGAGCAACAAAACGAATAGAGTATCATTGTATATCGTCCATTCGTCGAAAGTGAATCGTCATGACAGCACCTGCTCCGTTCCGCGAACTCCTCTGGCCAGCGGGTACGCTCCCAGATGTCGGCCCGCGTGAGATAACCTTTGTGGGTTTGTCACAGGCCGGCACGCCGTTTGGCCAGGTGCGGAATGTGCGCCTCCCGCGCATCACCGTCTATCTGCCTGACCCGACGATAGCAACCGGCACCGCAGTGGTGGTCTGCCCCGGTGGTGGCTACCACGTGCTCGCTATCGACCATGAGGGGCATGATGTGGCACGCTGGCTCAACGCCAAGGGCATTGCAGCGGTGGTGCTCGAGTATCGCTTGATCCCCACACCAGAGGACCCGGAAGAGCACGCAGCCACGTTTTCGGCCAAGTTGTCGGATCCCGCCTGGATGCGTCGATTGGCAGCCGAACACGACCCACTCATGCGGGCTGATGTCCACCAGGCAATCCGACGCACGCGGGCAATGGCAGCGACGTGGGGAATTCGCAGCGACCGCATCGGCGTGATGGGCTTTTCGGCAGGCGGGCACGTGGCCATTACGGCGACGTTGCATCACGATGCCGACTGCCGTCCGGATTTTGCTGCACCCATCTACCCGGTCTGGTTCGAGGCGATCGACGTCGATACCCATGCGCCGCCGTTGTTCATGGCATTGGCCAATAACGACGAATTCGGCGAGTTGATTTTTGCGACGGTGCGACGGATGCAGGCAGCGTGGATGGCAGCAGGTGCGACGGTCGAGGTGCATGCGTATGCCGGCGGTGGTCATGGATTCGGCATGATGACGCGCAATCTGCCATGTGATCGGTGGATCGAGCGCTGGTACGAGTGGGTCGTGTCGATTGGGATGGTCACACCGCAGACGCGGTGAGGAGGTGTTTTGTGCGGCGCAGAACAGTCATCAGCATGGGCGCAGGGGCAGTCCTGAGCGCCTGTACACGGGCGCTGCCCGCCCCACAACCCACCGTTCCACAGGCCGCAGCCGCGTGGACGGTGCAGCGCGTCGACGCAACGCCGATCGTCGCGGGGCAGCTTTTCGCCTGTATCGTGACCATGCCGACCTCACCCACAGCACGCTATGCCGGTGACCCGATCTGGGTCGAAGCGACTGCCGGGGCGACACTGGTGCGCAGCGCGGTCTTTTGGTATCAGGACTACGATGAGCAGACGCTCGAGCCGCGGGGCGAACCGCATTGGCGTGTGCACCTCAATCTGCCCCGCGCGGGCACCTGGGAGATCCGTGTGCAGACCAGTCCGCCATTGCAGGTCACGGTGGCCGACGGTGCGACGCGGCGTGGGTTTGTGCGTACCGCGGGCGGTGGGTTCGTCTACGACGACGGCACCCCGTTCATCCCCATTGGGCTCAACCTGGGCTGGTCGACGAGTCCTGGGGCGCAGGTATTGGCAGATTATCGGCAGTGGTTCGATGCATTAGCGGCCAATGGGGGCAACGTGTGCCGCATCTGGATGGCTTCGTGGTCGTTCGGTATCGAATGGCGCGACACCCCGCTCGGCGACTATACGGCGCGCCTGCGGCAGGCGTGGCTCCTCGATCGGGTATTGGCACTCGCCGCCGAACGGGGGATTGTCGTGATGCTGACGTTGCTCAATCACGGGGCGTTCAGTACCAGTACCAATCCCGAGTGGGATGATAACCCGTACAACCAGCGCAACGGCGGACCGTTGGCGAATCCGGCAGCGTTTGTGACCGACCCAACCGCTCAGCAATTGTTTGCCCAGCGGGTGCGCTATATCGTTGCGCGGTGTGCAGCCTCGGCAGCGCTCTGGTGTTGGGAATGGTGGAACGAAGTCAATTGGACACCCATCCCCGAAGAAGCATTGACCCCGTGGTTTACGCAGATGAACGCCGTGCTCGCCGCCGCAGATCCCTACGCACACCCCATCACCAGTAGTTGGTCGTCGGCAGGTGATGCGCGTCGCTGGGAGCAGCAGCCGCTGGCAATTGCCCAGCATCATCTGTACGGCGGTGACGATGTGGTGCGGTCGCTCAACAGTACGCGCATTGCCCTCAAATCGCTGGCGGGGCGGCAACCATTGCTCCTCAGCGAGGTCGGCTGGAGCGCCGGCGGTGCCAATCCGGTCAGTGCCATCGAAGCTGTTCACTTGCACAACGCCGTCTGGGCGCCGGTTTTTATGGGGTTTGCGGGGCCAGGGATGTATTGGTGGTGGGATACGTGGATTGCGCCGACGGCACAGTGGGGCGTGTTCCGTGGGGTAGCGCGCTTTGTGGCGCAACAAAACGTGACGGATTTCCGTCCTTTCCGCCCTACAGGATTTGCAGGGGTCGCGCTCGGATTGCGAAACGACCGAGAACTTCTCCTCTGGTTGCGGGCTGGCGCATACACTGCTACCGATGCCCAACGTGCCTACCTCGACGCAAACGGCCAGTCTGATTGGGCGTATTCGGTACCGATGCAGTCTCTCGCACCATTGGTACTGGCACCGCTTATCGATGGTGTCTATGCGGTGACGTGGTTTGACACACGGGCAGGGGAATGGGGTGCGACGGCGAGTATGACTGTGGTCGATGGGGCGGGCGAGCTGGCGATCCCCGATTTTGTCAATGATTGTGCGGTCCGGCTGGTGCGTAAAGAAGTGTAGTGTGCGTGGGGGCATGATGAACGAATATGCAGTGATTGGGTTTGGGGCAATGACCGGGATTGCGTTGAGTTCAGCGGTGGGATTCCGCATCTTTCTGCCGTTCCTGGTGGCGGCAATTGCCACCAAGCTGGGGATTCTTAATGTCGCGCCGGATTTTGCATGGCTCGGCAGTTGGCCCGCGTTGGCGGTGCTGTCTGCGGCATCGCTGAGTGAACTGGTGGCCTATTACATCCCCGTGCTTGATCACGCGCTCGATGTTATTGGCGCACCTGCTGCCGTGGTTGCCGGGACGTTGTTGACTGCATCGATGGTCGTCGGGATGGACGACTGGTTGCGTTGGTCGTTGGCGCTCATCGCGGGCGGTGGCGTCGCAGGCGCACTCCATACAGGGATGGCAACCATCCGCGGGGCATCGACGGCGACAACCGCCAGCATTGCCAACCCGGTTATCGCGACCAGTGAGGCTGTCGGCGCAACAGCAACCGCCGTCGGGGCCCTCGTGCTGCCGGTGGTGGTGGTGGTGATGGCTGTCATCGCGATTGTGGTGATGGGGAGCTTTATCATGCGGCGCATTGGCAGGAAGCGGGTGTGAGTACCGAGCGCATCTACCTCAACACCCCACAGCAGACGCACGTGGTGACCACGGTCGTGGCTACACGTCCCGGGGCTTTTGTGGTTGCCGCGTCGCCGTTTTTTGTGGGTGGGGGTGGCCAGCCGGTGGACACCGGCGTGGTCAGTGTCGACGGTGCCAATCAGCGCATCGAGCATGTTGAGGTCGATGCCGATGATCATATCTGGCACCATAGTGCCGCTGTAGTCGTGCCGGGGCAGGCCGTTGATCTCGTTGTCGACAAGCAGCGCCGGCGCACCATCTCGCGCTATCACACCGCGTTGCATGTGCTCAACACACTGGCAATGACACACTATCAGGCATGGATCACGGGTGCGCAGATGACCGAAGCGTACGCCCGTATCGATTTCGCCATCGAATGGCTCGATCCGGTCATGTTGGCCGACCTCGAGGCGCGGATGAATGCCGTCTTGGTGGCGTATCACCCGGTGCACTATCGGTATGTGTCGGTGGCGGAGTTTGCACAACGCAGTGATTTGCTCCGGACGAAAAATGTCCAGCCGCCGGCATACCGTGGTCAGGTGCGGGTGGTCGAAATCGACGGATTCGATGCGCAGGCGTGTGGCGGGACACACGCCGAAAGCACCCACGAAGTCGGCCCGTGCTCGATCTACAAGAGCGAAAACAAAGGCAAACAAAACAAGCGGCTCTATATCCGCTTCGCCTAGCGGTCGCTCAAGAAGCGGTCGGTGTAACCCGGCAGGGCTAACATGCACGAGTCGTTTTGGCCGAACCACGCATACCGATTGCGGGCCACCCAGCGATATATCGGGTCACGCACGAAGCGTGGGATGATGCGGAGCACTGCGAGGAATCGCACCGGGCCAGGCAGGACGCTGACGAGCATGAGTGCCGCATCACTCTCTTGGTAGGCAATGCTGTCGTGGATCAATACAACACTGCCGAGCGCAGACGCATCGATGCCGTATCGAGCGCACAATTGTGTCCCAATCGGTGATTGGAGCGACGCAAAATGAATGCGTGCAGCAGGATCACGTGGAATGACCCATTGCACGACGCCAGCGCAGAGATTACAGACCCCGTCAAAGAGAAGAATTGTGTGCATACCACATCCTTTCTCCCGATACGTTACCATGGACGTGTGAACGATTGATGAGCACGAGGAGGACGAGATGGCGTGGATTCGCATGATTCCCGAGAGCGAAGCAGAGGGCGAGCTCAAAGCAGAATACGCCGGTGCGATGGAGCCCTGGGGTGGTGTCGACAACATCATGAAGATCCACTCGCTCAATGTGGCGACGCTCAAAGCGCACATGTTGATGTATGTCACCGTGATGCGTGGTCCATCAGATTTGTCGCGGGCCCAACGCGAAATGATTGCAGTGGTCGTGTCGACCGCCAATCATTGCCATTACTGAATGACCCATCATGGACGGGGTCTCCGTCGCTTAACCAAAAATCCAGCATTGGTCAGCCAGCTCAAAAAAGATTGGCGGCGGGCGCAGATAAGCGCTGCCGAACATGCCATGTTGACCTATGCCGAGAAGTTGACATTGACGCCAGGGGCAATGGCCAAGATGGACGTCATGACACTCCGTGCAGCCGGCTTCAGTGACACGGCAATCCTCGATATCAATCAAGTAACCGGGTATTTTGCGTATGTGAATCGGCTCGCCGATGGGTTGGGTGTCCCACTCGAAGCATTTTGGGAAGACGTGGTCGAAGAAGACGATATGTAGGCAGAGCATCAGTCGAAAGGAGTGTGCATGGCGGTATTGTGTGAGGGGTTGTCTGTGGTGATTCGTCGGAATGCAATCGGGACACGGTTCGTTGGGGGGATGCAGGCGTTTTTTGCAATGAACCCGAACCGTCAGACGTTCTGCATGGACGACGATTTGGTGCGTGTTGGGTTTTTGGGGGCGCGCGAAGTAACGCAATACACGGATATGCTGGTACAAAACGGGCTTCTGTTCGTGGTGGACGACCGATTCGTCGATGTAGCAGTGGTCGACATGCAGTCTGGCGTGGTGATGGACTGTCGTTGGCTGCGCTACACGCGGATTCCCTATCAGGACGGCATCGGTCGACTCCCCGTGTGTTGGTATGTCGCTGGCGGTATCGATGTTGGAACGGCTGGCGGCGACTCACCACTTGTCTGTCCAGAAGGCTGGGAGTACCGTGGGTCGCTGAGTGAATCGTTCCGATCGATGCCCAATCGCCACTAAACCTGCACAATCGGTGACGACTCATCACACAGCACATGCGACTGATGACCCGGTCGGGTACCTTTTCTGTTCGCTCGGACGGTAGAACTTCCATAGGGGAAGGAGCTATCGGATGAAGCAGAAAAGAACCATGTATCGACGCAACGGCAAAGTCGTGTGGGGCAGGTACAATTCACGACGCAAACCTGGGCACGACTATCGTTCGAATGGGTACTATTTCGTCACATTGAATACGAAGCATCGATTGCCGATTTTTGGCGAGGTTGTCTGCGGCAGCATGCAGGTCTCCCGCATTGGTGCAATGGTTTGGGAGTGCTGGAACGACATTCCGTTGCACTTTCCGTTCGTGCGACTCGATACATGTGTGGTGATGCCAGATCATGTCCATGCCATTATTGTGATTGCGCATCCCCCAGATGCAGTATTGGCAGAGCAGCCAGAGAATGGGACATCACAGACACTCGGCTCCATCGTGCGCGGCTGGAAAGTCGGCGTACGCAATCTCATGAAAGCAGCTGGCATCGATTTTGCTCTGTGGCAACGCGGTTTTCATGATCGGATTATCTCCTCTGACGAAGTACTATGGCGTACGCGACGCTATGTCAGAGATAATCCGAAGAATTACAATCGAAAAAAACGTCATCAGTCGGGGCGAAAAATCTTTCGCCCCGACTGATGACTGAAAGACAACAAAAACCCTCAACACTTGCGCGTTGAGGGTGTGTTTTGGCTCCTCGACCAGGACTCGAACCTGGAACCTACTGATTAACAGTCAGCCGCTCTACCATTGAGCTATCAAGGATCATTTACAACGATTTGAAGTATAGCATGGAGCATTGGGTGCGTCAAATCGAATTTTGAGAAGCGCCTTCCGACTCGTACAAGTCGGAAGGCGCTACAGAGTGTGAGCTATTTCGTAATATCTGCGACCTTCAAGATAATGACACGGCATTTCTTGCCGCTTCCCTTGTTGTTGCCGGCAGCATCGACGGTTCCTACGTCGAAGTCGTTGTCGTTGGCGATTGCCAAGGTCGTGTTATCGATAATCGTGAGACCTTCGATTTTTTCGGGCATGTTCGTGAGTTCCGAACTGTGGAACAGCAGTGACTTGGTTACCGGAACGACACTCACATCGGTTGGTTCTGCAAAGAATTCCAACGAAGTCGGTGCGTTGGAAGTGCTCCAAACGGAACCGGCGATGTTTGTGGCGTTCGACAGGTTCACACGATACACGGCAAACGCCCAGTCCGTCCGTTCAAGGACGAGCAGGTTCTCGCCATCGATTGCGGCGACGCCAGAAAGCTTCATTTCGGTCTGCTTCATTTTTGCGCGTGGGTTGAACAGTGTCGAAATCTCTTGGCGGTAGGCGTATTCGCCGGTTACCGTGGCAGAGGAGACATCAAACTTGACGATGCGTGTGGTGCGTGAGCGATCACCAGTACTTTTGTCAGGAGCGCTCAACGGGCTCTGCAATACGATGAAAATCGTTTTCTCATCTTTGCTGATGGTCATGCCTTCGAAACCACGATTGCCTTTGCGTTGTGCATACGCTGCCGGCAGTGCTTCGATGACCGGATAGTCTGCACCGACAAGTGAGACACCCTTGGGTACATAGCGTGCGAGCACCTTGCCTGCCGCGCTGATGCGGACCAACGAAGGGCGGTATTCTTCTACAACCCAGAACTCACCGTTCTTGGTGCGTACGAGCCCCTCGACATCCAGCCCGTTTGGATTGAACGCGAGCTTGTTTGCGGCTGTTGCATCCCAAAACAATGGATCTGGTCCGTCGATGTTTGGCAACCCAGTGACCGGTTTGCCTGTCGAGGTCACAATCGGCACATACTTCATCGGGGTCGCCACACCATTTGCGATTTTGAGTTGTACAATCGTCGGGGTGAATTCTGGTGTCAATGCGGTATAGCGTACTTCGCCGGCTACTTCGATTTCACTGTTGGGGCCACGATCGGTGACTGCCCAAAACTCGTCTGCAGGAGCCCCAGCGGCATGATACAAGTCACTCCCGATGCCACCCAACAAGATGCCACGGTCATTTGCAATCGGGGCCGATGGAAGTCCGATTGCTTGGGCCTGACTGAGCGGGATGTCAACAAGCGTCGCATCAGCGACCACGGTAACGTTTGATGCTGCCGAAACACTCATCACCAATGAGAAGACCGATGCCAACACAAGCAAAACGACACGATACAACTTTGACACTATACACCTCCATGTAGCGGAACTTCTCTACCGTACAGGGGTGGTATTGTCTTTGTATGTATGTTTTTTTAAATTTTGAATGCTATTTGGTCAACGGCGCTACGGACAACGGTTGACCAGTGGGTAGCACTTTCGTCAAGGACATGTCTATAATGAGAGGTATCGAAGATCCGTTGGGTAGCGACCGAGGTGCATGCATGAAATCCCCACGAGAACGCATTGCCGAACTGCGCGCAGCAATCATCCAGTACGATTACAAATACTTTGTCTTGGACGAATCAGATATTCCTGATGCGGTATATGACACACTGCGCGCCGAATTGCTGCGCCTCGAGGCAGAGCACCCCGAGTTCGACGATCCAAACTCGCCCACCAAATTGGTCGGGGCAAAAGCCGATGGTGCATTTGCCAAAGTAAAGCACCCGCAACCCATGTTGTCGTTGGGCAACGGAATGGAGCGAACGGCGGTTGATGCGTTCCGAGATCGTGTCTACAAAGGACTGGGCACGACCGACGTGCAATGGGTGGTCGAGCCCAAAATTGATGGTCTTGCAATTGCATTGACCTATGTTGATGGAGTGCTCGTACTCGGAGCTACCCGTGGAGACGGCGAGGTAGGCGAAGACGTCACGCGCAATCTTCTGACCCTCGACAGTATCCCCAAAGCGCTCCTGCAGAACGCCACGTGGCCTGTTCCGGCACGTCTCGAGGTCCGCGGTGAGGTCTATATTCGTACGGATGAGTTCGACCTGCTGAATGAACGCCTCGTTGCTGCTGGTGAGAAACCCGCAGCGAATCCACGCAACGCTGCATCGGGCTCGCTTCGGCAAAAAGATGCAAAGATTACCCGACAGCGTCCCCTGCGCTTCTTTGCCTATTCAATCGGACCAGTAGACGGTCTCTGGCCAGATACGCAATGGGAGACGCTGTCGGTGTTGCGCGCATTCGGCTTTGTGATTAACGACGATGCTCGATTGTGCCAGACATACGACTCTGCGATCGTCTATGCGCATGCATGGATGCAAAAGCGCGACGATCTGCCGTATGAAGTCGATGGTGTGGTACTCAAAGTCAATAGCTTGGCACAACAGCGTGAGCTCGGTGTCGCGGGACGTGATCCGCGCTGGGCATTAGCATACAAGTTCCCCGCACGCGAGGCGACGAGCATTCTCCGCAACATCATTGTCAGTGTGGGTCGCACCGGCAATATCACGCCAGCCGCCGAGATTGCCCCCGTCCAGCTGAGCGGTGTAACCGTGAGTAATGCGAGCTTGCACAACGCAGATTTGATCGAAAAACTCGACCTGCGGATTGGTGACACGGTCAACCTGAAACGTGCCGGCGACGTCATCCCGTATATCATCGGGCCCGTGGTAGAAGCCCGTACCGGTGCCGAGCAACCCTGGCAAATGCCGACCCACTGCCCATCGTGTGGCACACCACTGGTGCGCCCAGGTACCGACGTCGCTTGGCGCTGCCCCAATGTCGCCGGCTGCATCGAGCAACGCAAACGCCGCATCGAATACGCCGTCTCACGCGAGGCACTGGATATCGTCGGATTCGGCGAAAAGCAGGCAGCACTTCTGGTGGACCTCGGGTTGATTACCGATGTGGCTGATATTTTTGGCCTTATATCTGACGACTTCGCTGGACTTGAAGGCTTTGGTGAACGCAAAATCAGTAAATTGATTGATGCTATCGTTGCGGCCAAACAACAACCGGTCACCCGGGTATTGATTAGTATGGGAATTACGTTGGTGGGGACGACCGTGTCACAGCTGTTGCTCCAGCGCTTCGACAGTCTGGCCGCACTCGCCGATGCAACGGCCGAAGACATCGCCTCGATTGAGGGTGTCGGCCCCGGCATCGCTCAAAGCGTGAGTGAGTACTTTGCGGTCCCGACGAACCGTGCGCTGATTGCCAAACTGACCGCTGCCGGGTTGCAGACCAGTGGTGGCGCGACGCGCGTCATCAGCAGTACAGCGCTGGCTGGGATGGTGTTTGTGGTGACGGGGTCATTTGCGACGATGAGCCGCGAGCAAGCCGAGGCACTCATCGCCGAACATGGCGGCAAGGCAACCGGCAGTGTGTCGAAGAAAACAACCTATGTCCTCGTAGGCAGTGAGCCGGGAGCGAACAAGACGACCAAAGCAACTGAGTTAGGCGTTCCCATTCTCGACGAAACGCAATTCAGGCAAATGATCGCAGCGCATGCTGAGCAAGAATAGAGGAACGCGATGACGACCATACGACCAGACATATTTCGTGCCTACGACATCCGTGGGATTGTGGGACCAGACTTGAGCGAAGCAGTCTATGAACAGCTCGGCCGTGCCGCTGGGACGCTTGTCCAAAACCGCGGCAGCACGCGCATTGTGGTAGGGCACGATGCACGGTTGACGTCGCCCTCCTTTGCAGCAGCGTTGACCCGTGGGTTGCAGGCGAGCGGGTGCGATGTGATTGATATCGGGATGGTACCGACGCCCGTGATGTATTTTGCCGTCGATTACCTCAAAGCAGATGGTGGTGCGGTAGTGACTGCGAGTCATAACCCCCCCGAGTTCAACGGTCTGAAGATGCGTCATTACGAACCGCAGTATGGCGGTGTGCCATTTACGAGTGACGAAGTCCAAGAAGTCGGCCGCATTGCGATCGGCAACACGGTACGCACCGGAGCAGGGAGCTATACACGCGTGTCTGTCGACGATGCGTATGTCGCGCACATTGCAGCGTTGGTGACACTCCCGCGGCGCATGAAGGTGGTTGTGGATGGCGGCAACGGTGTCGCTGGGCCACTGGCAGTGCGGGTGTTTGAGCGATTGGGTTGCGAAGTGGTACCGTTATTCATCGAACCAGACGGCACGTTCCCCAATCACCACCCTGACCCGCTCAAAGAAAAAAACATGCGTGATTTGATGCGCGTCGTGCGCGAGACAGGCGCCGAACTGGGTATTGGCCTCGACGGCGACGGTGATCGCTTGGGTGTTGTGGACGATCGTGGCACGATGGTGTTTGCCGACCGCTACATGATTGTATTGGCGCAGGCGGCATTGAAAAAGGGTCCAGCGCCGATTGTGTTTGACGTGAAGTGTAGCAAAGTCCTGGCCGAGGCAATCACGGCATTTGGCGGGACTCCCGTCATGTGGAAGACTGGCTACACCAATCAATCGGCCAAAATGCGTGAGCTGGGTGCTCCCGTCGCCGGTGAACTAAGCGGCCACGTCTTCAACAATCGGCCCGGCCACAGCTTTGACGACGGGACCTTCGCCGGCTGCTGCCTCATCGAGGCAATCATGGCCAGCGGTACGTCGTTGTCGCAGGCGTTGGCGCTGTTCCCCGCGCTCGCAGAGGTACCCGAAGAACGCATCGAGCTCGACGATGTGCGCAAGTTCGCGGCAGTCGAATATGTACGCACGAAGTTTGCGGCCACACACACCATCATAGACACGGACGGACTCCGGATCGACTTTGGTGATGGCTGGGGTTT
>CAIPUQ010000530.1 GCA_903868295.1 uncultured Roseiflexaceae bacterium | reverse complement strand
TGCGACCCAACAGACCCGGGACCGCTGAGGTCAGATGCACGGGGCAATCCAGACGACCACAATGCCCCCGCCGTGCGCCGCACGGCGGGGGCGCTTTCCCCTGCTACAAACCGATGCTGCGTAAGGCGAGGATCCCGGCGATGAGCACGGCACAGACAAAAATGATGACCGGGATGGCGTTGGCACGCAGGTCGTCGGCGGTTATGGAGCTGGGACGGGGTTTTTCGTAGCGGACCCCGCGCCAGTAGGTGACGTTGCCAGGGCGCTGGGGCGACAACAGGGTGCGCCAGAGTTCGATGCCCTGGGCGATGGCTATGGCGCCGAAGAGCAACGCACGGAACGGCACAGGGATGCGCAGAACCGTCGATGCGACAAGGGCGATCACAAAGAAAATGGGGATCCGCCAGTGGCGCGGTGGCAGTTGGAATTGCATCGGTGGGCCTCGCAGAAGTGTCTATAATATGCATACCATCATACGAGAAAAAACATGAGTGACGCGAATTATTTGATTGCCCGCCCCAAACAACCGCTGATCGTGACCATCTTCAAAGGGGTGACATGGGTGGCGCTGGTGTTGGGCGTGTATTTGGCGGGCTTGGTGTATCTGGTCAAAGTACAAAGCGGTCTAGACGAAACGCAGCCGGCTGATGCAGCGATTGTGTTGGGGGCTGCGGTGTGGGCTGGTTCGCCGTCACCGGTGTTGACGGCGCGGCTGGCCCATGCGTTGGAACTGTTTCAGAAAAAACAGGTGAACTATATCATCGTGACCGGCGGTACCGGCACCGGCGATAATCTGTCGGAAGCCGAGGCAGGTGCGCAGTATCTCATCGAAAACGGTGTGCCGGCGAGTAACATCGTGCTGGAGCGCGACGGACGCTCGACATTGCAGAGTCTGCAGGCGGCGGCCCAATTGGCTGCTCCGTTACGCCTCAAGCGGGTCTTGCTGGTGAGTGACCCGTTCCATATGTTGCGGTCGCTGAAGATGGCTCATGATTTGGGCTTTGAGGCCTTTGCATCCCCGACACAGACGTCGCCGATATCGACGCGACCGCGTGAAGAATGGCTGTATATGGTGCGCGAGGCGATTGCGTATACGTCGTACGTCTTTGGTGGACAATGACCATATTGAGCGGGGCTTATTGCAATAAGCCCCGCCCAAAAAACGCTGGTCCGCGAAAGAATCCGCCCCGCCCGAACGACTCTGGTCCGCGAAAGAAAAACCCCGCCCGAACGACTCTGGTCCGCCAAAGAATCTGCCCCGTCCGAAAGACGCTGATCCGCGAAAGAATCCGCCCCGCCCGAACGACTCTGGTCCGCGAAAGAATACGCCCCGCTCAGAAGTTCATTGTCCTATTTCGCCCGCAGCTGCCCTGCATTGACGACGTGTTTTGGTTGGCCGCCGGCGCAGACGCGGGCGATCTCGAGCCCTGCATAGTGCTGCAGGCGCACCAACGACGCCTCGGAGTACCAGGCGATGTGGCACGTGATGATGCACGAATCGATGCCACGGAGCGGATGGACTGCGGGCATTGGTTCGTGTTCGAGGACGTCCAGTGCGGCGCCGGCGAGCCGGTTGGCCGTCAGCGCGTCGGCCAGTGCGTGTGCATCGACGATGCCGCCCCGGGCGGTGTTGACCAGGTAGGCGGTGTGCTTCATCATCGCGAGCCGCTCAGCGTTGATGAAGTGGCGGGTATCGGCGTTGAGTGGCAGGTGGATGCTGACGATGTCGGATTGGCTGAGGACCTCTTGCCAGCTGGCTTGGATTGCATGGTGCTGCCCAAAGACCTCTGGAGCGACGTATGGGTCGTAGGCCAAGACGCGCATGTTGAAGGCCTGCACCCGCTTGTTGACTTCGCGGGCGATATTGCCGAAGCCGAGCAGACCGACGGTTTTGTCGGCCAAACCCATGATGGGGTGGAAGAGGTTGTCGTTCCAGACGCCACTATTGACCGATGCAACGGTCTGTGGGATTTTGCGCACGATGCCCAACAACATGGCCAGGGTATGGTCGGCGACTTCTTGGACGCCGTAGTCGGGCACGTTGACCACCATGACACCAGGGTCGGTTGCTGCCGCCACATCGACACTGTCGTAGCCGACGCCGTAGCGGACAACCATCTTGAGGTGGGTGAGTGCGGCAAAAACCTCGCGGGTGAGGGGTGCGTACTGATTGAGCAAGGCTTCGGCGTCGGCGCATTGGGCGATGACGTCGGCTGCGGTTTTGCATTGGCGGACTTCGAAGCGGACATCGTAATCGGAGAGGGCGGCGCGCTCGTAATCGTGGTGGGTGTAGGTCGCGTCGGTGACATAGACGGTGCGTATCATGACGGTAGTCCCTTCGGTGCGGCGGTGCACTATGCGGCGGTTGGTTGGAGGCATTCGAGGACGGCGACGATGTGTTCGAGCCAGGCGTCACCCGCCTGATAGCGGGCAATGCGCACGAACTGGGGACCGATTTTGATGTGGCGTTCGCGGATGAACCGACGCGCCAGGCGGGTGCGGAGCTCGTCGTGGCCATCGGGCAACTTGATGATGTACTCTTGCTCGGAGGCGACCACCGATGGGACCCCCGCCTGGAGCGCCAGGGATTTGATGTGGAGCCACGTCAGAAGGTGTTCGACCGGCTCAGGCGGTTTGCCGAAGCGGTCGCGCAACATGGCACGCAAGCCCTTGACGGCGACGAGGGTCTGCGCCTCGGCCAAATGTTGGTAGGTCGACAAGCGGACTTGGTCGTCGGGGATATAGTCGACTGGCAGAAAGGCGTTGAGGGG
>CAIPUQ010000529.1 GCA_903868295.1 uncultured Roseiflexaceae bacterium | reverse complement strand
GCTCGTCGGGTTTGCGCCACAGGTGCGGCGATTCGTAGACCAAACCTATGCAGTTGCCCCGAACGATGCAGTAAGCTTTGCTGACGGCTATGCAAGCCTCATCGTCACAGAAGAATCGCTTGCCGAACTCAATACGCGCACCAGCGAAGCAGTCCCCATGTCACGTTTCCGCCCAAACATCGTGGTGCAGGGCGCGCCTGTTGCATGGGCAGAAGATACATGGCGCGATGTACAGGTTGGTGCTGTATCGATGACTGCTGTCAAAAAATGCGCCCGGTGTGTTATGACGACGACTGACCAGCAGACCGGTCATCGTCACGCCGAGCCATTGAAAACATTAGCCTCGTACCGCCACATCGGTCATGGAGTCATCTTCGGCCAAAATCTGGTACACCGAACATCCGGGACGATACAGGTCGGCGATGCTGTCACGGTGACCGCAACCAACGAGTAAAATACCTGCATACCAGGTACTCGCTCAGATTTCGTGTGCGTCCATCGCCCATTACGTCAGATTTGTGTGGATGTAATCAGTCACACACCAGAGGAAGTTGTATGACCAAAATAGCAGTCGTGACCGGAGCAGCCCGCGGCATCGGCCGGGCCATTACCGAGCAATTCCTCAACACTGGCTACACCGTCCACGGCGTTGACCTGCGCCCATTGCCGTACACGCACGCACACCTCATTCCTCAGCAGTGCGATCTGACTGATCAGGGGGCCGTCCAAGCCCTCTTCACGGGAATCGAAGCGCAGTCTGGTGGGGTAGACATCCTCGTCAATAACGCAGGCGGCTGCATCATGGCAGAGTTCCTCGACACCACCGCAGACCAACTACACCAGCAAATGGCGATGAATTACGATTCGGCGTTCTACTGTTGTCAGGCAGCAATCCCACAGATGTTAGTACGGCCAGGCATCAAAAAAATCATCAACATCTCGTCCAACGGCGCCTACAACTACGATGTCTTTGATCCAGCCCCCTACCGCGCCAGCAAAGCGGCAATTGACACACTGACCAAACACCTCGCGCGCAAACACGCCAACGACGGCATCTGTGTCAATTCGATTGCACCTGCCATGACACGTACCGATTTGTTTGATGTGGTCAGTGCCGACGTCCTCGCCCAAGCCCTCGCGGCGATGCCCATGGGCACCCCTATCGAAGCCCCGCAGATCGCAGCCTGGGTGGCGTTTTTGGCGTCAGACGCCGGTGACGTCTCGAGCGGGAACGTCATCATCCTCAACAAAGGTCGTGATGTACGCTAGTCGTACCAGTATGGTGCACGACGCATGCTCTGCCATTGCTGTGGGCAATGACCGTACACCAACCAGGCTGCATCTTGTATCGCCCGCTTGCGCAACATATGTGCGCTCTGCCGTGCAGCATTTGGGTCCTCTGCATCGGCGTAGCGGTCGTCGGCGAGTTCATCGGGGCGTGAGATTGCATCTGCTGCCAAAATCACTGTGCCATATGCGGGTAACGTCAGCACCAGTGACAGGTGGCCCATCGTATGGCCCGGCGTCGGGATGAGGCAGACGCCCGGCACAATCTGGGTTGGTGTGTCGACGGTGATTGTTTTATTGGCAGGCCAGGCAATTCGCGATTGGCCGTTCCAATAGATCGGCGTCGGTCGGGTGCGTTCGTCCGCCGAGACATACAGCGTCGCCTGCGGGAATTCGTCGATGCGGCCGACATGATCCACATGCCCGTGGGTCAGGACCAGGTCGGTGATGTCGGCTGGGGATACGCCGAGCAGTCCCAATTGGGCCGTTGGATTTTGTACGTCATTATACGCGATGAGCCGACCAAACGCGCCGAGGCCGTCTGCGAGACAGACACCAAACGGATCAGCGAGATAATCACGGTGAAAGCCCGTATCGACGAGGATACGCCGGTCGCCGGATTCAATATAATAGCCAGGAATACCAATGCGCCGACCGTTGGCGTAGACTTCGAACAACCCATAATCGAGAATCGCT
>CAIPUQ010000528.1 GCA_903868295.1 uncultured Roseiflexaceae bacterium | reverse complement strand
GACCCCGGTGCGTTTTTCACCGTCCTCAAAGAGACCGCCAAAACCGGCCTGCCGCATGCCATCCACGCCGAAGACGAGTACATCCTCAGTCGCTTGGCCGAAGACTACAAACGCACCGGCGACCTCGGTCCCATTAGCCATACCAAAGCCCGCCCACCCGTCGTCGAAGAAGCCTCGGTGGCGCAATCCATTGCGCTGGCAAGGGCGGCGGGTGCGTGGCTCCACATCGTGCACGTCTCGTCACCGTATTCCATTGATTTGATTACCCAAGCCCGTGCAAACGGCGTCAAAGTGACCTGCGAGACGTGCCCGCCGTATTTGTTCCTCACCGATGCCGACATCGAACTGCACGGACCCTATGCCAAAACCAACCCACCCATCCGCGACGAATCGTTCGTCGAAGGCATGTGGGACCGCGTCGCACGCGGCGACGTCGACATCATCGGGACCGATCATTCACCCTTTTTGGCGTCCGAAAAAGAACCCGGCTGGTCCAACATGTTCGCGGCACCCCCAGGCGCCCCGGGTATCGAAATCCTGGTACCACTGCTCCTCACCGCAGTAGGCTATGGGCGCATCACCCTCGAGCGCATGGTCAGTGTGGTCAGCACCAACACCGCCAACATGTTTGGTTTGCGTGGCCGCAAGGGCGTCATCGCCGTCGGCGCAGATGCAGACCTCATCCTGGTCGACTTGGCCGCCGAGGGGCGCATCGACGTCAATCAATGGCAATCCAAATCGCGCGTCACCGCTCGGCTGTGGCACGGTCGGCAGACCCGTGGCGCCGTTGTACGGACCCTCGTGCGCGGCAAGACCGTCGCCCTCAATGGCACGGTCGTCGGCGAACTCGGCTGGGGACGCTTTGTGGCACCCAATCCCCGCCCATACGAAAGGCCATTCTGGTGATACGACCAAACACCCTCAAAGCCAAACTGCGCAACGGCGCAACCGTCACCGGCACCTTGGCCATGGACCTGCGCGCACCAGCATATGTGCACCTGCTCGCCGACGCCGGTTTCGACAGCATCTTTTTTGACCTCGAACATGGGGTCTATGACCTGCCGATGGTCGCCGACCTGATCGGCACGACCCGCTTGATTGGCATCACGCCCATCGTGCGTGTACCCGATTTGCGCTACGGCGACATCGCCCGTCTGCTCGACGCCGGCGCGCAGGGCGTCATGTTCCCCCGTATCGACACTGCCGCTCAGGTCGAAGAAGCAGTCCGCCACATGAAGTACCCACCCCGCGGCGACCGCGGGGCTGCCTCGGTACGCGGCGCAACCGACTACCGCGAGGTGCCACCCCAGACGCTCATCAGCCAGATGAACAACGAGACCCTGGTCATCATCCAAATCGAACGAGCCCAGGCCATCGCCAACCTCGATGCCATCGCCAGCGTGCCCGATGTGGATGTGCTCTTGGTCGGTCCCTACGACCTGGCCATCGCCCTCGGTGCGGCCAGTACGACAGATCCTGTGGTTGTCGCTGCCATGGACAAAGTGGTTGCCGCCGGCAAACGCCACAACGTCGCCACTGGTACGCACGCATCCGACCCGGCAGTGTTGCGTGGCTGGCGTGACAAAGGGATGCAGATGATGCTGTGTGCGAGTGAATTGCGCTTTTTGTCGTCTGGCGCAAAAGCAATGCTCGTCGGACTCAATGCATAGCGGCGTGCTACAATACGCAACGGCACTTCACAAATCATCGCTGGCTTCGGCCAGAGGAACTTCCCGACTCTTCGTGGTGCTTCGGCATCAGAGGTTGCCCTGCGAAAAAGCAAGCAGGGGCACGCGCCCGAAAGGTCACGTGACGCAAGACGACAACAGCAAGCATTCCCGCCGATGACCGGGCAACCGGCACAGGTAAGGGCTGAAAGGGTGCGGTAAGAGCGCACCAGCGGTGGCAGGCAACTGCGCCGGCTCGGTGACTGCGCCAACTGGTGGAGAGCAAGGTGCGTGGGGTGGGCTACCTGGTGGGAGCTGCAAAGCGTCTGTACTACCTCGTCCACTCGCATCGCCGCGATAACCGTGAACCGGGTAACACCCGCGAATCGAGGAGTCGCCTCGGTGGCAACACCGGGAGAGAGATGGTGATACAAACAGAATCGGGGGTATGGGAAGTGCCGCTTCTCGCATACCAAACACCCACAGCACCTGCTGTGGGTGTTTTTTTCGCAACCCTCACCCATCCAACAGCACCGCAATCATCGGATGTGCATAGCGCCGTGGCACCGTCAACGCATAAAACGTCTCTTGCAGTCCCGGCAACTGCGCAACCTCGACCAACACCCCGTTCTCGAGCTCATCTTTGACGACAATGGGCGGCAAAATCGCCAACCCGCGGTGTGCACGCGCCACCAAGCGGAGCATCGCCATGTCGTCGACCTCCGCCACAATGCGCGGCACAATGCCCAATCGTTCGACATACGCATCGAAATCGGCACGGATACTCGATGGCCGGGCAGGCACCACCAACGATTCGGTACGGAGCAACAGGTCAACATCTGCAGGCGTTGGCCATTGGTCGGGATGCCCAATCACACTGACCGACTGCTGAGCGATGGTATGCACCGTCACCCGTTCGTGATGCTGCAACGGCGGCACCACATCAGTCAGCACGACATCGAGGGCATAGTGTTCGAGTTGGTGGATCAGTACATCGAGCCCGCCCGAACGAATACTGACCCGACGCTCGTCGGTCGACAATAACGGTTGCAAAAACGTAATCTGGAAATTCCGCGACAACGTCGCCAACGCCCCGACCCGCAACACCCGCTGTGCCGGCATATTGAGTGCATCCATGGTGCCCTGGAGCTCCTCGCCTGCCGCGAAAATGGCGTCTGAATAGTCCAACGCCACATGACCTGCTTCGGTCAAGACCAAGGTGCGTCCCGTGCGTTCGAACAACGGCTGCCCAAAATAGACCTCCAGTGCATCGATTTGCATCGACAATGCCGATTGGGCGATGTGGCACTTCTTGGCAGCACGTGTCAGATTGCCTTCGTGCGCCACCAACCAAAAATACCGCAAATGATGATAATTCAACATAAATTTGTTCTGTATATATGAATGAATACATCTAAATCATATATTTTATTGATGAAACACGCAATGGTAGTATGCACACTGACAGTCGACGATGATGAAAACAGAACAAGGGACTCAATGGACAGCGTGTTGTACGACAACCTCGTTTCACCGGTTACCATGGCATTTTTGCTGGGGATTTTTGCAACGCTGATACGGTCGGATCTCGAAATCCCCGAACCAGTCATCCGCATCTTTTCGATTTTCTTGCTCTTTTCGATTGGCCTGCAGGGAGGGCACGAACTCTCTGGAGTCGATATACGCACCATCAGCACGGGGCTACTTATCACCGCACTGATGATTCTCATGCTGCCGTTGGCTGCCTTTTTGGTTGCGCGCTACCTCGTTCGGCTCTCTATTGTCGATGCCACGGGTGTTGCGGCGTTGTACGGATCGGTATCGACCGTCACCTTTGTGGTCGCGCGTTCGTATGGTGAGGCCGCGGGCACCCCGATCGAAGGGTACATCACCGGGCTGGTGGCCTTGCTCGAGCTGGCCATTTTTGTCGCACTCTTTTATGGCCGGATGGCGCTGCGTTGGTCTGACAGCTCCTCCAAAAAGCCACTGACCGCGATTCTGATGGAAACCCTGCGCGGCCGTGGGTTGCTCCTCCTCAGCGGCGGCCTGGTGATTGGGGCGATGTCGAGCGAAGCCAACTTCACCAAAATCGAACCATTCTATGTGGGGTTGTTCCGTGGCGTATT
>CAIPUQ010000527.1 GCA_903868295.1 uncultured Roseiflexaceae bacterium | reverse complement strand
TGGCCAGATTGACACCGGTCAGATTGGTGGTGCGCAAATCAAATGTAGCAAGATTTGCATCGGTGAGATTTGCACCCGGTCCAATCAGATAGCCGTTCTGCAACTGCCAGTCGACCGGCAGAATACTCGGCGTGCCTGTGATTCCCCCCGATGTGACGCCGGCCAGTGTTGCACCAGACAGATTGGCTTGATTGAGATTGGCGTTTGCAAAACTCACATTTTGCATGTTTGCATTGGCGAGATTCGCCGATGGACCGATCAAGAATCCGCCGCTGAGCTGCCAATTCGTGGGGAGTGTACTAGGGGTCCCGGTGATTCCACCCGATGCGACATTCGTGAGTGTGGCACTCGACAGGCGCGTGTTGTGGAGCGTGCTACCGGACAAGTCAAACCCGCTCAAGTCGCTCCATGACAGATCGGCCCCCGTCAAATCTGCCCCCGGTCCAATCAGATAGCCATCGACTAACTGCCAGCCATCCGGGAACACACTCCCCCAGCCATATGTCCCCCCCGACATCACGTTCGTCAGTGTTGCATCGGTGAAGTTTGCATTCGAAACCAATGCCCCCCCCAGCTGAGCGCCCGTAAAATTAGCACCGACAAAGGTTGCATTCCGCAGCGACGCACTACCGAAATTGACCCGGGAGAGATTTGCACCGTTGAAATTCGTGAAAGCAAGATTTGCTCTCGTCAAATTTACTCCACTCAAATCAATGTTACTCAGATCTTTTGCGGTGAGATCAGCCCATGGGCCCAAGAGATATCCACCCCGTATTTGCCACTCGTTCGGCAATCCTACGGGGGTTCCCGTTATACCGCTCGAAGAGACATACTTCAACACTACGCCGCTGAGATTGGTACCGGCTATATTCGCACCTGATAATTCAGCACCAGTGAGATTCGCGCCGGAGAAATTCGCGTTGAGTAACGTTGCACCATTGAATTGCGCGTTTACGAGCGCCGCACCGTTCAACACCGCACCGGTCAGATTTGCACCAGGACCGATGAGATACCCATAGCTCAGGCGCCAGCCAGTTGGTAGCCCAGCAGCCGTTCCGCTGATTTCTCCCGACGTAACGCCGGTCAACGTCGCTCCTGTAAAAATCGTATTCGAAAAGTCTGTGTGCGTCAGGACTGCATTGGTGAGGTTTGTATCCGTAAGATTGGCGTTCTGCAGCCTTGCTTCGTTCAAAATGGCACCGGTCAAGTTGAGATTGCGCAAATCAGCATCCACCAACCATGCAAACGTGAGATTGGCATATGGCCCGACCAAATGCCCGCTCAATGCCTTCCAATATGTTGGCATTACCAACGGTGTGCCGGTGATAGTTTCTGACGCAAGATTACGCAGATCGGCGCCGGCCAGCGTAGCGTTGGCCAGATTGGCACCTTGGAAAAACGCGTTCCGCAGGTTGATATTGGTCATGTCGGCATTTGTCAGATTGACCGATCGAAAGTAGGTATCTGCGAAGTTCGCACCCGTTAAATCAGCATCGCTGAGATTCGTGCCGTCCGTAAAAGAGACGTTGGTTAAGACCACTCCCGATAGGTCCGCATCAATGAGCGTCGCGTTACGGAACAAAGATCCATTGATTGTCGCCCCAGCCAAATTCGCCCCTCTGAGATTCGTGTTGATAAAGTACGCGCTGCTCATAGTGGTGCCACGTAAATCGGCACCTGCGAGATTGGCATCGGTAAAATTTCCGGTTATGATTGCGGTTCCCCGCAGATCACACCCGCTCAAATCCACCCCAGCGCCACGGGCGCTGCAGTTGCTACTGAGCGCCAACGCAGGTGAAGAAGGAGCCAAGAATGCCCCACAGAGCAGCACAATGACGACTGAACATACAACTATGAATCGCTGCATTGCCATACCTTCTGGATTCAATCAACACTGTGGAGCGTGTGATACATAAAATAACTCTACTATTATACAAGGTGGTACGGACAATAACATGAGAAATCGGCGCTTGATGTGTGACAATAGTCCCTTTTTTTCGATAAAAATCTTGCACCGGTCACACTGTTCGCAGACGAATATGCAGAATCGATTAGATATCTGTCACACCGTACACGCGAAATGAACAATTGAATACATTGTTTTGATGCGTATTGCCCCTGAATTCCGCCTGCCTATGCACAAATGAGAATACAGTCATTCGGCTGGGGCGCACTGCACCCGGCGAGTTTTTGTGATTACATTGCAATTTTACAAATATTTATAAAATATTTTGCTCATGTATGCATGATAATCAACATAAAACTACCATATCAGGTCTACTCTCCATCGATCGACCGACTTCAGGTCTGCGCACCCGAATTGCGCACTGTATACATCCCCTCAGGAGCCTGCTGCGTATACCCATTGACGGAGAAAAGAGTACGTATGCACTTCATCATCTATGGCATAATCATCGGCGTCGCGATTGCGGCGATTCTCATCGTACGGCTGGGCGATGACCAGCATCCCGCCACGGTGTCGTCAAAGAGCCATCCTGGCAATGCACCATGGTACGACTACGACCACCCCGAAGAATCGAGATAGCGGTATGGACGCGTTGTTCAATCCCCTGTGGCTTATTGTGTTGGTCATCCTTCTGCTCGCGATCCGTGCTACACGGCGTGGCTGGGGCTGGCAACCGTTTGTCTGGTTGGGCGGGGCTGTGGTTGCACTTGTGCTTGTCGGTGTCTTGACTGGCCTTGCCATCATCCCCGATGGGGTCGACATCTTTACCTTTTTGATTGGCGCAGTCGCGAGCCTCGGCGCTACCATGTATATGAACGTCCGCCTTCCCAAGGCATAAACATAGCAAAGAACACCCACCGTGCCTACTCCCACGAGCATCGTTGTCGACGGCATCAGCATTGCGATTACGTACAAACGGATGAAAACCATCACCCTGCGTGTCCGCACACCGAGCGGCGACGTGGTGGTGTCAGCCCCGTTGCGGACCCCGCAGGCACTGGTACGTGCCTTTGTCGAAACAAAGATTCCCTGGATACGGACCCACCAGCAGCGTATCCAGGCGCGTGCCGCTACCCACACCCCCGATCTGCGCGACGATGGCACGGTGCGGGTCTGGGGCAGCCCACTACCACTCACGGTGACTACGGCAAAACGGCGGAGCGTGCGATTGGACGACAACACGGTCCTCATCACACATCCCACCGATGATCCGATGGATGTACGTCAATCACTCATTGACCTGCTCTACCGGCGACTCGTATCGGCCGCACTGCCGGCTTTGGTGACGCAGTGGTCCGCCGTGATGCAGGTGACGGTACAAAAAACGTTCGTCCAGAAAATGAAAACGCGTTGGGGCAGTTGCAATTACCGCGCCCACCACATCCGCCTCAACAGCGATTTGGCGAGTTATCCCCCACACTGCCTTGAGTACGTTGTCGTGCACGAGCTCGTGCATCTGCTCGAACCATCACACAACGCCCGCTTTTATGCGCTGATGACACAGTACTACCCCGATTGGCCTACGGTGCGAGCGCTGCTGCGGAACGGAACGGAATGCTAGGTTTGAGGTGACAGGTTGGAAGAGGGGGTTATGCTCGGTACCGTATCACCTCTCGCATGATAATTCTTGGTCGCACCACGTTGTGCGATTTTTACACTGGCGATCAATGGTTATTCACCAAGTACCCATTCCAGGTTCTGTTGCACATGCTCCATTTTCGTATTTGGACCGATTTCATCTAACCCGTTGCACCATCACTGGATGGGTCGTCATTATGCCCCTGCCGACGAACAGGGTCTGATGATTGTCTATCAACCAATGATGGACTTCAGTGACTCGGGCAATCGCTACATCGCCGTCCCGTAATCACGGCGCTGTTGCACACACACGACACCCCCGGCGAGCGCTGCTCGCTGGGGGTGTGTTGGTATCCGGACAGATGCGCCGAGGTATTGCCTACAAATCGATCTTCACCTCGCGGCCTTCGCGCTGGCTGCGGTAGATGCCATCGAGGATGGACATCACATACAGCGACTGCTCGGCCGGCACCGGCGACGGTGCATCGTTGGCCACCGCACGGGCGAACTCGACGCACTCCTGGGCGTGTGGTTCGAGCTGGTCGCTGGTCACCTTGAGGGTGCGATTGTAGAGCTGGCGGGTCTCGTAGTTGGTCGACAAGAACTCGGCCTTGGGCCAGTTGGCGCCGCCGTCTTGGCCGTACAACCAGATCTGCATGTCTTCGCCCATCGTGTCGTGGTGCAAGGCCCAGCTGACTTCGATGACCAGGGTGGCGCCGTTTTCGAAGCGCACAAAGCCGGATGCAAAATCCTCGACATCCATGTCGGCAGGAATGCTACCCGGATGCCAGACCGAGAACGCACCGGGCTTCTTGGTTAGTTCACGGCGGGCCACACCGGTGACCGATACGGGCTTGGGGTGACCCATCAACCACAGCGTCAGGTCGAGGACGTGCACGCCGATGTCGATACACGGGCCGCCGCCGCTCAGTTCCTTCTTCACAAAGCCAGCGGTGGGAATGAACGCATTGCGGCGCAACATCCAGCTGCGGGCATGATAGACGTCGCCCAAGGCACCGGCGGTGATTTCTTTCTTCATGGCCTGCGATACACCCGCGAAGCGGAAGTGCTGAGCGGTCATGAGTTTTTTGCCGGATTTGTCGCGGGCGGCAATCATACTGCGCACTTCGGCGGGGGTCGGCGCGAGGGGCTTTTCGCAGATGACATGCTTGCCGGCCTCGAGCGCGGCAATTGCCAGTGGGGCGTGGTGCATGTTGGGCGTGCAGATGTCGACGATGTCGATACTGGGATCGCGCAACAGTTCAGCGAAGTCGGTCGTTGTCCGACTGATGCCATAGCGAGCGCCCCATGCTTCGAGGGCTTTGGGATTGATGTCTGCGCCTGCGACGACCTCGGCATCGGTCGAAGCGGCCCAACCCGGCATGTGCGTATGGGCGATTCCACCAACGCCAATGACTGCTACCTTTAACGGTGCCATATGCTCTCTCCTCTGTCCACGAACGACGTTCTTGGCGCATTGTAACGGAGTTTTTGGTCAGTGTAAAACCATTCAGATGACGATGCACGTGGCAGGATGGAGCGTGTGGTCGGTGCGCTGTCCGTTCTTTTTGAGAAAAATGCACCGCGTCGTTTTTTACCAAAAAAAAGAACACCCTGAACCTTGTATGTGTCACGCCAAAGCCACAAAACTGCGGTGCGCGTCTCTATGTCATCATTCGATTTGCCAGTGAGCACGAGTGTGTTGCCCGACTTTACCGATTGCATTGGCTGCCGCGATGCGTCGATTACGCTTTTCATATTGGTCGTAGCGCCACACAATATGCTTGCAGGTGTATGGTTGGTGACACCATAGCGATTGTTATGCGTGCAGAGATAGTATGGATTGACAGCACGGTATAATGGGAATAACAATTTACTTTCATTTGTCAGAACAGGGTGTGCCATGCTGATTATTCATCCATCCGACGCGTCTGCGACATATAGTCATTACCTGCGTGAGATTTTGTCGGTCGAAGGCTTCTCGGACGTGCAGACCTGCAGCGTCGAGCAGGCAACCAGTGCACGGATAGCCACACACAGCATCGTCTTTGTGGTGCGGATGGCGGTCAGTCGTGCTTTTCGCGAGGTGTGTGAACGCTATGTGCGTAACGGCGGCAATCTGGTGCTATTTCATCCCGACGATGCATTCGCACGGGCACTGGGGCTTGTCCCCACGCATAAGGTTCTGGTGCGTGCACTATTGCACTTCCCGACGGCGCCAACGGGTCAGGAATCTGCACCACTCCACATTCCCGCCGCACTCTGGCAGCCGGGCGCGAGCACCGTGCTGGCGACCATGAGCAGCGGTACGATGACGGCACCGGCTATCGTGCGGCACCGCCTCGGCGCTGGTACTGTTTTGGCGTTTGCCTATGAATTCGCTCAGACTATCGCCCGCACCCGGCATGGCGATCCGGCACTGACGGGGATGAGCAGTGGCGGACTCGATGGCGTCTATCGCCCGAGTGAATTGTTTGTGCATCAACTTGAGCCGTTGCGCTCGAAGGTGCCGATGGCTGATTTGATGACGGCACATTTTGCGTTGCTCCTCGAGGATTTGGTGCCGATGCCGCGGGTGTGGTACTACCCGTGTGCAGTGCACAACAGCGTGCTGATTATGACGAGTGATGATGACTGGTCGAGTCCGGCCGAATTCCGTCAGATGATCGATGCAATGTCACGCTACAGTGCCCATTGCACGTTCTTTTTGGTGGCACAGAGCAACATTACCCCCGGAGCACTGCCGACGTGGCAAGCAGAGGGGCACTCGTTCAGTGTGCACCCCAGCCACCGTGAAGACATCGGCATCGGCCTTGCACCAGATGTGCCGACGACCGAATACGCAGGCATGTTGGCAGAGTCGATTGCCCGGCACACCCGCGTCTATGGCACACCCGTGCGGACCATCCGCAACCATGCAGTGCGTTGGAACGGGTACGTCGACGCGGCGCGTGCGTTAGCGACGCACGGCGTGCGCATGGAATTCAATTACCTGCCGGTGGCGCCATTCTTTTGGGCGTTGTGTGGGTCTGGACGGCCGATGCGCTTCGTCGATGCAGACGGCGCGGTGCTCGACATTTACCAACAGCCCACCAGTTGGACCGAAGAGTGCTTGATTCATCCCGAATATGTGTTTAGCTTTAAGTGGACAATGGGGTTGGCCATCGCCGTCACCGACGAATATATTGACGCGGCTGCCTCGCGGTACTACTCGCCAGTGACCATCAACTCGCACCCCGTCAGCTTTGTCGGATATTCGCGTCCTTTGATCGAAGCGCACTGGCAGGCTGCCGAACGCAACCACATGCCGATCCTGTCGGCCGATGAATGGCTCGATTGGACGATTGCGCGCGAGCAAGTGCGGGTCGCCTGGGTGGGCAACGACCTGCGCATCGGCGCTGATTGTGCCGTCGCGGAAGTCACTGTTCTGTTGCCGCAGGACGCAGCTGCAGTAGGCAGGGTACACGCGGTCACCCGATGGGGGAGGGCCTACCAGGCGGTCACGGTGCATCTCGTCGCAGGCGAATCACAGGTGATTGCGACACGCGGGTAATCTGTTTCTAGTCCACTCCATTTTATCCCCAACAACTAAAAATGTTGGGGGATTCATTTAATGTGTTATTCTTTTTTAGTATTTCCTGCGTTTCATAATTGTTTGATTGCCATGATGACAAACTGGGATTGAGTATTTTGGAATTGCGGAGGTCTTGTGGAGCCATATCTCGGCGAGATTATCTTGGTAGCGTTTGGGTATGCACCGGTAGGCTGGAGCATATGTGCAGGTCAGGTTATGCAGATTAACCAGAATCAAGCACTCTTTGCACTCCTCGGAACGACCTATGGAGGCAACGGAGTGTCGACGTTTCAACTCCCTACGATGACAGCACCTACCGGTATGAACTACATCATTGCAACCAATGGCGTTTTTCCGTCTCAAGATTGAGATCAAACAGATGGGTTCATAGTAACGTTCGTTGGATCAGGGTCGATTCGTTCCCGCGTACTGACGCAATGCTATGACACCCCGCAGCTACATCATGTGTCGCAGCGAAGTAACAAGCGGTAACTGAATACCATTACCGCCGAGTCGCGGTTCTCGCGCTGGCGAACAGAAGGATACACCCGCATGAACCCATTTATTGGCAGCGTCCTCCTCGTACCGTATACATACCTCCCGAACGGCTGGTTGCCGTGTGTGGGCACGCTTTTGCCAATTCAGGAGTATGAGGTCCTCTTCGCACTCATTGGCACAACGTATGGAGGGGATGGCAATGAAACGTTCGCAGTTCCAAATCTCCAGAATATCTGCCCGACAGGCATGATGTATATCATTGCGTATGTAGGATATTTCCCCTCACAGTCCTAAACGAACGGTGAATCACTCATGACAATTACGCGACGTTCCTTCTTCCGCCGGTTGGCAGTGCTGACGCACGGGATATTGTTTATTGGGAGTCCCAAGTCATACTCTTCGAGTCGCGTCACGCCGCGCACTGATGAACCGCTCTTAGGTTCAATTACGTTGTTTCCCTATGGATTTGTCCCTAAAGGTTGGCGTGCATGTAACGGGCAGGGTATGGCAATTTCGCAGAATAGTGCGCTCTATTCTTTACTCACAGATAAGTTTGGCGCGACAAGTACGCAGTTCTATCTACCGAACATGGTCGGTATTCACCCGTCTGTATCTGCAAACCCTCCGACAAATACATCGTTTAGCATGACTGCCCCGGTATACTGCATAGCGGTGGTTGGGGTATTCCCTTCGTCGAGCGATGGAACAGTTATTCCCACCGCCATACCGAATACCGCTACCCGCACACCCTCGTGGACGGCGAGTCGCACACCCATCCCGCTTCCCACAAGCACTGCGACCTACACGCCGACGAACACCCCAACCTCAACGTCTACGCATACCGCAACCTCCTCGCCCACGAATACCGCAACCTCCTCGCCCACGAACACCCCAACGCACACACCCACCCAAACCCCTTCAGCGACGGCCACGCCAACCGCCACACTGACCAGGAGTGCAACAGCTGTACCTGCCGATTCGCCGACGCACACTGCCACAGCGACGGCGACACGACCCAACACCCAGACACCAAGCAGTACGGCTACGCGTGCAGCTACCAAGACCGCCACGCGGACCGCAACCAAAGCGGCCGCACCAACAAAATCCAACACACCAACACGCAGCAAAACCCGGACACCATCCAAAACACCGACCCGTACACTCACCAAAACACGCACACGGACCCCTACCCGCACAAAATAAGCGCGTAATCGCTGACACGCGTACATCGGTCAATCACCATCATTCTGGAGCACGACGATGCAACGCTTCTTTGTTTTGTTCATCACCCTGGTCTGTGTGTCGAGTTGTGGGGGCACCCGGCCACCACCACCAGCAATTGATCACCCACTTGCCCCGACGAGCGCAGCGGATGCACCGCCTGCCCAACAACAGGGCGAGTTGCCAAGCGCGAATGCGGCAGACACCGTCGCCATCAGAGCTGATATTTGGGCTGATAACTGGTTTGCACTGTTTGTCGACGAGACACTCATCGGAGAAGACTCAATATCCATTACAACCGAACGATCGTTCAACAGCGAGGTGTTTCGCTTCGCTGCGACCTACCCACTCCACATCAATGTCATCCTCAAGGATTACATCCAAGACGACACGGGGCTCGAGTACATCGGTACCGATCGGCAACAAATCGGCGACGGTGGGTTCATCGCGCAATTCACCGACACGACAACAGGACGCATTATTGCAGTCACCGACCGCAGTTGGAAGTGTGTGCCGATACACATCGCCCCACGCGACGCGGCATGTGCCGCCCAATCACAACCAATCGCCGGCGAGGGTGCATGTACCAACACTATTACGGCCGAGCCGAACGGGTGGAAATCACCATCCTTCGACGATGCAACCTGGCCAGCTGCGACGATCTATAGCGCACGTGATGTCGGTCCCAAAGACGGGTACGACGCCATCAGCTGGGACCCCAGTGCGCAATTCATCTGGGGGCCAGACCTAAAGACCAATAACACTGTCTTGTGCAGGGTGACCATTCAGGCTCCGTAGCATACCAACATCACTATCTGCTCTATACATGAACAAATACATGTGATGCTATAATCCGCACATCACATACAGGAGCACTGCAATGACGCACACACCTGCAACCATCGTCGGATTTCGCGATTCTACCCCTCTGCTTGCTGATCCTATCGCGTTGCGCGCGCGGGCAGCGGCAGATGGGTATTTGTTCTTCAAACAACTCCTCCCCAAAACAGACGTCCAAGCGCTACGCGATCTCATGCTGACCATCGTCGCAGAGCGTGGTTGGCTTGACACGCGTCATCCACGAAATGATGCACGCGTCAATGCTGCTGCAGTAACCACCCTCGAATCGTGGGGCGGGACGGGCGTCGATGAAGCAGCCTACCGCGAACTGCAGACGCAGCAGGCGTTCCAGCAATTCCAACACCATCCTCGGCTCATTGCGCTGTATACAGCGTTATTTGGAGAGGCAGTCCTGCCGCACCCACGCACGATTGCACGCACGATGATTCCGTGTCCGTCATTTCGCCCGACGCCGATGCACCAAGATTACATCCACATCCAGGGCACTCGTGATGTATGGACCTGCTGGCTGCCGGTGGGTGATGTCCCACGTGCGCTGGGCGGCTTGACGGTCATGCATGGCTCACACGCGTTGGGTGTGCTGACAGTGCGTGCCGCTGAAGGTGCCGGTAATCTCGAGACGAATCTGTGCGATGTCGACCTCCCCTGGATTGAGCACGATTATGAAATGGGCGACATATTGACCTTCAATAGTTGTCTGCTGCATAAGTCACTCCCACACCAGTGGGAAGACACCGTACGCCTATCGTGCGACTTCCGCTATCAGCCGGCCGCGGATCATATTGAGGAGAAATCACTCATTCCGCACATGAAGGTTGCAGAATGGGACGACATCTACGCCAATTGGCCCGAGACTCCACTCAAATATTACTGGCGCAATCTCGACACCCCGCTCTCCCCATGGGACGAATCGCTGCACTGGCAAAAAGAACGCATCTGCAACTAATTTGCCCATGAGAGAGACACAGACGAAGGCAGTCATCACATGCAGACGCTCCAGCAAATCATTGATCAGATTGCCATATTCGACACCCATGAGCATCTCATCAGCCCAGCCGAGTACACGCAGCTCGAGCCAGACATCATCACTGCGCTGTTCGGCGTCAACGCATATATCCAACACGACCTCGTCAGCGCCGGATGTCCCTATCAGGCCATCGATGCGTTGCTCGATCAACACACGCACGACGTCGCCACCCGGTGGGCTTTCGTCGCCGACTATTGGCAACACTGTCAGTACACGGGCTACGGCGAGGCAGTCCGACGCTCGGCCCAGATCCTATATGGGATCAATCATATCGACGCTGCCTCGCTCGAACAGGCAGCGCCGCTCCAGGCGCGCTACCACGGGGTCGCGGGGTATCAACGGGCGCTGGCACTCGCCAATCTCGCCGAAATCCAGGTCGACGCGTTCACCTGGCAGCCACCAGCGACCCCCGAGGTACCAGCGCTCCGCTACGACCTGAATGTACAGACCATCGCCGATGGCAGTGTCGTCCTCGACGCGGTGGCCGCCCACACCGGGATTGCGGTGACGACCGTTGGCGACTATCGCCTAGCCTTGCAAACGCTCCTGCGCATGCATGCAAACGACATTGTGGCAATAAAAACCCAGCACGCATATACGCGCACCCTTGCATGGACGCACATCGCTGACGATGCCTGCGAGCATGCGTTCGAAAAGCACCGCACAGGGATCCCGCTGACCGCACACGATGCGCTGGTCCTGGGTGATTGGGCCTTGGGCGTCATCGCACACGAGGCAGGCATCCTCGGCATACCCATCAAAATCCACACCGGACATCACGCAGGCAATGGCGCAATGCCGCTCGAATGGCTGTCACCTCGGCTGTTGACGCCGCTTATCAAAACGTTCCGAGACACCCGCTTCGTCTGCATGCACATTGGGTACCCGTACCATGACGAGCTGTTGAGTCTGGCCAAACACTATCGCAATGTGTATGTCGATTTGTGTTGGGCATGGAGCATTGACCCCGTCACCACGAGTGCGTTTGTGCGCCGCTGGATTCATACCGTGCCGTTGTCCAAACTCTTCGGCTTTGGCGGCGATGCCTTTTTGCCGACACAAACGGTAGGATTCGCTGCTCAAGCCCGTCACTGGCTGACGCGTACCTTGCAGGCAGAGGTGGACGACGGTCTCCTCACAATCGATGCCGCACGCGCGATAGCAGTGGCGCTCCTCTCGACAAACCAGCGCCTGTTCTACCAGAGGAACTAATCCCACATGAACACGGTGCGGTTTTCTCCGAGTTTTGCGCTCATGGTTCGACACAGTACGGGTGTGTGGCTTCTGCTGGTCGTCACCGCGGGTATCGCTTGGGTGCAAGTACTCCTCCCAAATACCTTTGGGAGATTGATCGATGCCGCCGTTGCGCAGCAGGCGACCGCTGCTGACATCGCGTGGTATGCAGGTTCGGTCATTGCCGTCCAATTGGTGCTCTGGATTTGTGCATTGCTCGCTACCCATGTGAGCTGGAGCGGCACCAATGCAGTACGCACCGCGCTCGTGACACACATCATCCATCAGCCACGCGAGTTTTTTCGGCGCCATGGAATCGGCGAACTGACCGAGCGTCTCGAAGCGGATGTCGACGAAGTAGCCGATGTACTCGCGCGCAATGTGCCACAGGTGCTCCGGGCAGCTGTCGTGTTCGGTAGTGTTATCTGGACGACGATGCACGCTGACGGCAGCGTTGCGCTGCTGCTCTGTGTCTATGTGGTGATCGGCGCAGTCCTCGTCGCCCAGACGCAACAGCGGAATGCGGCTGCATGGGAGCGAGAACGAGCTGCAGATGCTGCGCTCTTCGACACCATCCACGAAACCCTCTCGAGCACCGTTGATCTGCAATCGGTGCACGCGCAACCCTTTGCCCAGCAGCTGCTGGCGCCACGCATTGCCGACCGGATGCGCACTCATCGGCGTGCTGCCATGCAAAACGAACGTGGCACCGTTGTCGCAGGAGCGATTACCGCATTTGGTTGGCTCCTCGCAGCGCTCATTGGGCTCTGGCGCTACCGCAGTGGCTCCGGCAGTGTCGGCGACGTGGTCGCACTCATGGGGATGGTTCGTCTGTTGGCGTTGCCCATCGAAGCAGGGAGCACCCAATACACGTTGTTCCTGCGTGCAGTCGGTGCATTCCGGCGCTGTGATGCGTTACTTGCTGCACCAATGTGGCAACCAACCGGCACCCGCGTCCTCCCCGAAGGTCCGCTGGCGGTACACATCAACAGCATCTCATTCCGCTACCCGGATGCAGAGCGTGACGCAGTCCATGACATCACCCTTTGTGTGGAAGCTGGCCAGCATGTCGTGC
>CAIPUQ010000526.1 GCA_903868295.1 uncultured Roseiflexaceae bacterium | reverse complement strand
TGGTGCATTACGCGCGGCGCAGGGGCATATCGAACCACCAGCGAAGCTTTCCCGTGCTGCCCACCTGCTCGAAACGCACGAACTCGGGTTGCAGAGTGGCATTCAGGACCAAATTGGGGTGGCGCATGGCGGGTGTTGCTATATCGAAATGGCACACTACCCAGATGCGACGGTGTCTGCGGTCCCGCTCACAGAATCGACCATTGCAGCACTCAATGACCAGTTACTGCTGTTCTATGTGGGGACCCCGCACCTTTCGTCGGCGATTCATCAACAAGTAATTGCACGCCTCGAAACGGTGTCTAATATGGACACCCTGCTTGACCCACTGCGTCTGGCTGCCGCACAGGGACTTACTGCGCTCCGTGGCGGAGACCTACAGGCGTACGGGCGTGCACTGCAGGCCAACACCGATGCGCAACGCAGGTTGCATCCGGGTTTGATTGCACCACAGGCAGAACAGTTGATCGAACTCGCCAACACACATGGCGCGTGGGGGTGCAAAGTCAATGGTGCGGGCGGGGATGGTGGCTCTCTTGCAGTACTCACCAGTCCCGACCCAACGGAGCGCGCGGCGTTTGTCCGTGCGGTGACAGCCAGTCTGCCGCGGATGAAACAGATAGCCATCACGTTTGCCCCACACGGCATCCACATAACAGACAGAGAAGCATGAGGACGCGATGACAACGATTCAGTTACATCCAGGTATGTGGCGCCAGCGCGAGCATGTATTGGTCGAACACGGCGCAATAACGGCAACACTGTTTACCTACGACAGTGGCGTCTTGGCTATCCGGGTACGCAATGCACACGGGGAACTGGTACTCCTGCCGTACCAGGGACAGCAAATTTGGTCGGCAATGATGGACGGTCGGGCGTTGGGCATGCGCTCGATGTTTGACGAGCCGCAACCAACAACGGCCTACCTGCATACCTACGGTGGATTTTTCGTGCATTGTGGCGCGACACGAATGGGGGTACCGGGGCCAACCGATACACACCCGCTCCACGGTGAGTTACCCAACGCACGCTACCAGCGTGCCTGGTTGACGATTGGCAGCGACAGCGATGGGGACTATCTGTGCATGAGTGGGTCGTTCCGCTATACCGTGGCCTTCCAAGACAACTACGTAGCGACCCCCACAGTGCAGATTTGGGCACAGCGCCGTATATGGACGGTATCGATGACGATTACCAATCTCAAACAGACGCCGATGGACCTGATGTACCTGGCGCATATCAATTATCGACCGGTCGACAACGCAACGTTGCTGACGACCGCACCTGCGACTGCGCACGCCATTCGGGTGCGCCAGAGCATCCCGTCGCATATTTCGCCGGCACCGGGGTATCGCGCGTTCATCGACGCGTTGGCCGTCGATCCGGCCCCAGCAACGGTGTTGACGCCCGGGTTGGGGTTCGACCCCGAGGTTGTGTTTACCATCGATGCGGCAGCAGATGCTACTGGATGGGCGCACAGCATGCAACGCTTGCCGGGGGGCACTGCAGATTATGTCGCGCACCGGCCCGAGCAATTGCCGTATGTGATCCGCTGGATTTCGCGTACACCGGACCAGGACTGTTTGGGCTTCAGTATGCCCGCGACGGCCGAGCCCGAGGGGTACACGGCAGAGAAAGCCAAAGGCAACCTGCGCTCCATCGGCGCGACGCAGGAATGGCGGTGTGACTTCGTCGTTGGAGTCCTCGATGCCCCTGCGGCAACGGCCATGGCTACCACTATCGCACAGCTCACCTAAATGCCACAAACGCCCCGCACCTGACGGTGCGGGGCGTTTGTGTGTGAGCGACACTACGACGCGCGTAGCCGTTCGCGGATGAGCAAGATGATGCCAGCAATCAAGGGAATGAGCCCGACAACCAACCCAACGGAGACTGCGGTGAGCAGATACGGCGAACTCTGATGGGCATACTGGTCGACGTTGGGCGCAAACCCGTTGTGCTCGGCCATCGACGTCGCATTGAGCACCGCATAGCGAAACACCAGCGGCAGTAACGTCAGTGGGATGCCGATGAACACGAGCACACGTGCAAGCATGATTAGTTCCCTTTGAGAATGGATTCGATCCGAGCTATCTCGACCGCGTTCAATGGAGCAGCAGCAAGCGCACCGACACACTCGGTAATCTGCTCGACCGAGCTGGCACCGATGAGTGCACTGGTGATGCGTGCATCACGAAGCACCCACGAGAGTGCGAGCTGCGCAGTGTTCTGGCCGCGCTCGTTGGCGAGTTGTTTGAGCTTGCCGACAATGGCGAGCCGCTCTGGCGTAACCCGGTCGGCTTTGAGGAAGCCGTGCGGCTTGGCAGCGCGTGACCCATCGGGGATACCTTGCAGGTAACGGTCCGTCAACATGCCTTGTGCCAATGGCGAGAAGGGGATACAGCCGACGCCTTCGTCACCCAGTACATCGAGTAGGCCGGTCTCTTCGATCCAGCGGTCGAACATGTTATAG
>CAIPUQ010000525.1 GCA_903868295.1 uncultured Roseiflexaceae bacterium | reverse complement strand
CGAACTAAACGAGCGCGGATGGTGATAGAACTCAAAGTCGAACTGCTCGTTATCGGCGAAACAAATGGGCTGATAGAGCATCGATGCGTGATATGCGTTGAGCTCGACCCACTTGGTCCCGTCCGGAGCCGACACACCATTGAGTGCGTCGTACCACGCCGCAGATCCGTACTGCCACATCTCCATGACGCGATAGCCAGTGTCGGACGTCCGATGCGTCGTCTTCCAGCCACGCATGTTGGTCATGTTCATCATTTGGGCCCATGCACCGTCGTACAGCTCGAACGACGTGTTGGCCATCACGCGTGAACCAGCGTTGGCCAAATTGATGGTTGGATTACTCGTCGTCGGGATGACACCGTCGACGGTCGGGGATGGTGTCGCGGTATTGGTCCGTGTCGGCGTTGCGGTTGGATCGACGCTGTTGATGACATAGACGACGCCGTCGAGCTTCTCGGAGCGGTCACAGGTCGGGTCACCCAGGGTGAACAACGACGGCGTCGCACCATCGGCAGATGCCGACGACAGGTTGAACTGGACGTATTCGCCGCCTTCAGAGACTTTGTCGTAGACATAGACAATCGGAACGGTCAGACCACCGTTGTCGTTGGCAGGGATCAATCCACCGTCATAGTCACCGGCGGGGATGGTAATCAACCAGGTGTCGCTCCCCACGGTGTGTGTCACGGTCGCGTTGCCATAGACACCAGCAGTGACCGTGCCGATGCGGAAGTCCGTGTCGGTCGTGCCCGTACCTGCAGTGCGCTTCAACGCGATTTTGGTGTTGGCTGCAACACGCCCGTTGATACGGATATTCAATGCCGTCGGCGCGCTGATTTCGCTCCCCGTGCGGTCACGAGAAGAACCAAGGTCGATAATCGGGTTGAGACCAAGGGTAATGGCATCGAGCGCATTGCCTCCTTGGGCACTCGCACCATCGATGGCCACAAATCCGACGTTCCGAATGCCCGACCAGCCCGACGATGGCAAGACGTGTGATCCATTGAACACGCCCCACTTCGCCGCCGAAATACTGTCGCTGGTGTTGTACGTATCGCTATACACGGTCTGTGAGCGACCCGTCACAATATTTGATGATTGCGTCGTCGACACACGCACAATCTGACGGCTATACGTGTCCGAACTTTTGGACCCAGATGGCAACCCGGATGGAATACCAATACGGAACTCTGCGATGTCGGTGCGGTTCCCAATCGGGCGATGGGCAAACGAGTAGGTGATGACATCGTTATTGTTGAAGCAGATTGCCTGATACAACATGGAGGCATAATCGGCGTTCAGCTCGGCATATTTCGTGCCACTTTGAACGGTGTACCCATAGGTCGATTGATTTTGGAGCTCGATAATTCGACCCGTGCGGTTGGGCGAATACACTGCACCGTTACAGCTTGCATTGCCGGATGGTGCAGTGGTCAACCAACCACGCATGTCGGATTCACGAGCATATTGATACGTCGTCATGCTACAGCCCGAGTCGGTATTTTCGAACGATGTATTGACCATCGTGCGCGACCCCTGGGTACCGTTGCCGACGGGGTTAGAGGTCGTCGGGTAGACATCATTGGTGATGGCATAGACGACGCCGTCGTTCTTTTCGGACAGGTCACAGGTGGGGTCGCCCAGACCGAGCAATGCCGACGTCGCGCCATCGGCATCGAGGTCCGACAACTCGAACAACGCGTATTCATCTGATTCGGTCACTGCATCGGCAGTATACAAAATCGGTACCGTCAAATACCCGATGCCTGTGGCGGCGTTCACGCCACCGTCGTAGTCACCGGCGGGGATTTCGATGACCCAGGTCGAGTCACCGGACGTGTGGGTGACTGTCGCCGTGCCAAAAGCCGACGTCACGGTGCCGATGGTGAAGTCCGCGTCAGGCGTTGCATCACCGCTCGACATGACGAGGGCGATTTTGGCACCTGCCGCTACGCGTCCGTTGACACGAATCTTGAGCGCCTGTGGCGTGAATGCTTCACCGGCACTGCGATCGCGTGACGAGCCCAAGTCGAGCACGGGCTTGAGACCCAACGTAATCGAGTCGAGGTTATTACCCGCGTTGGAAGAAGAACTGGTGATACCATAAAATCCCACATTTTTGATGCCTGACCAGCCGGTCGCTGGCATGGTGTGGGTACCGGAGTAGACTCCCCACCCTTTTGCCGAAAGCTGGGTCGCATTGGCGGTGGTGTCGGTGTATGTTGTCTGTGACGCTACCGTCGATACACCACCTGCTTGAGTGGTGCTGGCGCGCACGATTTGGCGGCTATAGCTATCACTAGCGACAGAACCCGTTGTCAAACCACTCGGGATACCAATGCGGAATTCCGCCACATCGGTACGGTTCCCTTTTGGACGGTGCGCAAAACTATAGGTGATGACATCACTGTCTTGCAGACACAGTGGTTGATAGAGCATGGATGCATAGTCGCCATTCAGCTCCGAATAGACTAAGCCATCCTCGGGCACATACCCTTGGTTTGCTTGTACCTGGAGCTCGATGATGCGGCCTGTGCGTGCTGGCGAGTACGCTGCGCCATCACAGGTCGCCGCTATCGATGGATGCGATGTAAACCAGCCACGCATATCTGACATACGCGCATATTGATAGCTGGTCATCGCACAGCCCGAGTCATTGATTTCGAATGACGTGTTGGCCATCGTACGCACGCCTTGGTCGCCCGATCCCGCAGGGTTGGATGTCGTCGGGATGGTGCGCCCGCTCGTACGTGCCTGTTGCACGGTGGCCGGTTGCTCCAGACGTTGGACGGTGGCAGCCTCTACGGGGGTTTGCTCAACGCCTTTGGCCAAAAAAACAAGCGAGGCGATTACTGCAACACAAAGACTCAATGAGACAAGGCTTTGTCTCCGTTGAGAAGGAATTCCTCGCATACAACCTCCGCATACTACACACATAAAGACAATTATGTTTCTTTATACATGCTTGTCATGCTTTTTGTCAATAAACAGCCGTTTATTGAGGCTTCATTTCGTACCCATAAAAGAAAAACGCTCATTTAGATAGTTTGTATTCATTTACAAAAGAAACGCTTTGTCTACACATTTTGATGGATTCCAGCGACCTTGGTGCAGGAATGGACGTTATTGCACCACAACACAACTCCGGCGTGACGTGTGGCTGCCTGCCAATTGCATCTACGCAGCGAGAATTTGACCGTTTTTTGGGAGAATTCTCTCTTTTCCCAAACATTTTCTTCTTCTTCGGAACACCACTCTACGTATGATCTCCACTGTGCATTCGACCTGAAATATCAATCATCATCAGCGTCTGCATAACCAGTCATCGACAGCCGTTACCCTATAATGTACCCATTCACCGAACAGGAGCACTGCAGCGATGACGCCATCACGCCGGACGGGACTGATCCTCTGTACCATCGCTGCCGTTGTCTGGGCCGGCACCGCCCCCGGTATCAAATACCTCCTCGACGTCTATCACGTCCCCGGCGTGACCCTTGCCTTTTGGCGCGATGTCTTTGTGACTATCGCAGTCATGGGAATTCTGCTGGTCCGCAACCGGGCGGCGCTCCGTGTCTCGCGAGCCGACTTCACACCGTTGGCACTCTTGGGAGTGGTGTCGATTGGTATCTACCACGCCTTGTGGATCTGGTCAGTCAGCCTTAACGGCGCCGCCATCGCGGTGGTGCTGATCTATTTGTTCCCGACATTCGTCACCATTGGCGCACGGTTCATGTTCGGCGAGCAGTTGCGGACCGTGCAGGTCGTAGGTCTGCTGTTGTCGCTGATCGGCATGGGTCTGTTGGTCAAGCTGTATGACCCCGAGCAAATCAAACTCAATTGGCTGGGCATCGTAGTCGGTCTGACCACTGCCGTGCTCCAAGCGTTTTATGTGCTCTACACCCAAAAAGCCGTGCGCACGGTCAACCCGTGGGCCTCGCTGGGGATTACCATGGCCACCGGCTCGCTGACGTTGCTGGCGATGCTGATTGCCGCACCATTGGTCGTCGGTCAGGCGGCAGCCCCCGGCATCTTTGCGGTCGGTGATCTGACCGCCTGGTTGATTCTGTTAGCCCTGGCCATCGGACCAACGTTGGGCGGCTACGCACTGTTCAACTTGTCGTTGCAACATATCCCGGCAAGCACCGGTGGTCTCATTTTGGTGCTCGAGGCGCCCGTCGCCAGCGCCATTGCCATCCTCTTTTTGGGTGAGCAGCTGATGGCGTTGCAGTATGTGGGCATGGCGCTGATTTTTGTCTCGATCCTATTACCCACCCTCACCAAAAAAGCCGACGCCTAAGCAAAGGACATCACATGCAGATTTCGCAGATGAATTGGATGCAAGTCGAAGCATACCTGCAGCGCGACGACCGCTG
>CAIPUQ010000524.1 GCA_903868295.1 uncultured Roseiflexaceae bacterium | reverse complement strand
TATGTGCCGGGATCCTGGAAGGCCGGGAGGGCTTTTTCGATCATATCGAGGAGCGCCGACACACGCTGGTCGAGGACTGCCTCGGGGAGAGAACCGTCGGCGAGTGCGGCTGCTATGGCTGCGGCGTGGATATTGCCGTTGCCCGGCATTTCGAGGTCGAGCCCGGCGTTGAGTGCTGGGACGCGCTGGTAGACCGCCCCCCAATCCGAGACAACCACGCCAGCAAAGCCCCATTCGGTACGCAGGACATCGGTCAACAAGCGCCGGTTTTGACTGGCTAAGGTGCCGTTGATGGCGTTGTAGGCACACATCACGGTCCACGGTTTGGCGTCGATGACGGCATGTTCGAAGCTGGCCAAGTAGATTTCGCGCAGGGCACGCTCGTCGACGTGGGTGTCGATGGTCATGCGGCGGTATTCTTGGTTGTTGGCGGCAAAGTGCTTGATCGACGTGCCCACGCCCTGCGACTGCACACCGTGGATGTAGGCAGCGGCCATGTGTGACGAGAGAAAGGGGTCTTCGGAGAAGTACTCGAAGTTGCGCCCACCCAGCGGCGAGCGCTTGATGTTGACCCCAGGCCCGAGAACGACACTCACCGATTTGGCACGGGCTTCGGCACCGATCGCGACACCGACGCGCTGGATGAGGTCGCGGTCCCAGCTGCTGGCCAATGCCGACGCAGTGGGAAAGCAGGTTGCCAGCACATTGTGGTCGAGGTTGACTTCGGTGCTACTGGCTTGTTTGCGGACGCCGTGCGGTCCGTCGGTGAGCATGATTGCAGGCAACCCGAGCTCGGGCACGGCGTGCATTTCCCAAAAGTTTTGGCCCGAGACGAGGGCGATTTTTTGGGCACGCGTCAACGCAGCCAGTCGCGCGTCGGGTGCGGTTGGATTCGTGTTCGTCATCGGATGTCCTCCGCAGTACGGTATGTGGTGTTGATGTTTGTTGGGAATGCACGGATTGTAGCACAGCTGTGCTGCCTGCTTGTTGGGTCAGATGGTGTAGATGTGGGTATTGCAGAGCGGCACAAAGCCCAGGCTCCGGTAGAGTGGGATGGCCATCTGCGACGACATCAACACTGCGGTGTGCACCCCTGCAGCGGCATCGGCCGCCAGAAGCGCCAGCATGAGGTCCCGTGCATAGCCATTGCGACGGGCCTGCGGGGCCGTATAGACCATGCTGATGTAGCTCGTTCGATCGGGTAGGCGCAGGGTGCGTGCACGAGCCAATACCCGAGGGCCAGAGCGCACGGCGACATGCGTCATCTGTGGAGCCGCGACGTTTGCTTCGTTGAGCCAGATCATCGCCTCGGGGTCGGCGGTGTTGCACGGACCGATGTCTGCAACGGTCAGCGTATCGACGTGGTGCGTGGGCGGCACGGGGGTGTATTGCCGCAGATCATAGGACATCAGGCATTCGGATGAGTCGTAGACGCAGCCGAGTGATCGGTAGATACCGTCGGTCGCGGGGCTTTGTTCGGCGACCGTGAAATATGCTCGAGGCATGGGTGGAACCGCCCGGATGACTGCCAATACTGCTGTAGCATCGTCGTCTGGGGATGCGACATAGTAGTCGTCGATGGGCTGCGTGCTGCCGGTTGGATCGGCGAGGCGAATCCCCCACGCGGGTGCACAGACCAGATCGGT
>CAIPUQ010000523.1 GCA_903868295.1 uncultured Roseiflexaceae bacterium | reverse complement strand
GCATGGTGTTGCTCTGTACTGTTGGTTAGGATTGGGCGGCGAGCGTTACACGGACGGTTGCCAGCGCGTCGCGCACCTGTTGTTGGAGCGCTGCCAGCGTGCCCGTGTTGTCAAAAACGACATCGGCGTGTGCCACTTTGTCGGCCTGGGCTGTTTGGGCATCGATACGCAGGATGGCTTCGGCCTCGGTCAAGCCACGGGTCTGCGTCAATCGGGCGATTTGGACGGCGCGCGGTGCAGTCACTACCCAGACGGCGTCGCAATGGGCCGGCCAGCCTGATTCGATGAGTTTGATGGCGTCGATGACCGCAACGGTCGGCGTCTGGGCGGTGCCCACAGGGAGTGACGCTAGCCACTGCATGATGTGCTGCCGAACGGCCGGGTGGATCAGCTGCTCGAGGCGTTTGAGTTGCGCCTGATCGGCAAAGACGATGGCCCCCAACGCGCGCCGATCGATGGTGCCGTCGGGTGCGACGATACCATTGCCGAAGGCGCTAACGATGGCATCATAGATGGCTTGGCCCGGTTGTTGGAGGTGGCGGGTGACTGCGTCGGCGTCGATGGTGTGGACCCCCGCGTCGGCGAGGGTCTGTACGACGGCGCTTTTGCCGCAGGCGATGTTGCCGGTCAGGCCGATGATGTACTTAGCGTTGGTCGACATATTCATCTTTGATGAGACGGCTGTCGGCAATCCCCAGCAGGTGCAGGATATCGCCCATCAGCGCGGCTTTGAGGGTGGCATCGCGTTGACTCCAGGTGCGGCTTTTGATTTCGACATACATACCAGCGTTTGGGCTACTGGTGATGGTATCGATATTGACGGCGAACTCGGTATCACGGAAGGTGATGTGTATGCGCTGACGTTCTTTGGTGATGGTATGTACGTGATTCGGTTGGAAGTATTCCCGGTAGAAGCGTTCGGTATGGTTGGCTGGCGCCGTGTAGCGCGCGCGCGACAACTGAACCGCAGCGTTGTACTCAACGCGTTTGGCGGGCTCGGTCAGGGTCAGGGTGTAGTACGGAGGTGTGCGGCCGTGGGCATCGATGCGGTGGTCTTCACGCAGGCGGACGCGGCCTTGCGCCACGTCGTTCCAAGCGAAGTATGTGTCGTACTGCGTGCGTTGGTTTTGGCGCACAATGGTGAACGGTGCTGCGTTGAGGGTGCTACGGATGGCAACGGCATCGGCTGGGTCGATTTTTGCTTTGACCTGTATCTCGAATATCTCGCTGGCTTGGATCGGGCTGATGGCCAAGATTTTGTCGAGCAGGTGTTCCTCGCGGTTGGCGAGGAAGGTGTTGATGTCGTGCGAGATACGCCGTGCCTCGGCCAAAATTGCCGGCTCGTCGAGCGTCAGCAAGGCACGATTGCGCATCAGGATGCGTCCGGCGACGATGGTGTCGCGCACATCGCTGGCATGACAGGTATAGACGAGCTGGTTATAGATGGCATCGGCGGCGTAGGTATACGACGGTGAATTATGCAGCGCACCGAGTGATATAACGATTAGATCGGCTTGTTTGCCTACTGCCAGTGTGCCGATACGATCCGCCTGGTGGATGGCCCGTGCGCCGGACGACGTTGCCAACGAAAAAGCTGTTTTGGCGGGCATCGCAGTTGGATCGCCCGACAGGCCTTTGGGGAGCAGTGCGGCGAGGTGGATTTCGCTGAACATATCTTGGTCGTCGTTCGAGGCTGGTCCATCGGTGCCGAGGCCTGTTTTGACCCCTGCATTGAGGAACTTGAGGTAGGGCGCGACGCCACTGGCTAATTTGAGATTCGATGTGGGGCAGGGAGCAACGCCGACGCCTTTGGCAGCCAGGGTGGCGATATCTTCGTCGGTGACATGGACACAGTGGGCGGCGATACATGGCACCGTAAATGCGCCGACGCGTTCGGCGTATCCGATGGGGGTGCCATTGCGGTCGACGCGCGATTCGTCGACCTCGCGCGCGGTCTCGGACAAGTGGGTGACCAGCGGAACGCCGTATTTTTTGCAGAGTTCGACGGCCTGGGCATAGATTTCGTCGGTGCAGGTATATGGCGCGTGTGGGGCGATGGTGGGGGTGATGCGCGGGTGGGTATGCCAGGCATCGATGAAGCGGGTAGCGCGCTCGAGGCCGACGTCGAACGACGAGGCATCGGGTGAGGGCAGGCGCATCACCGATTGGCCACAGACGGCACGCATCCCGGCCTCGTCGGCGGCCCGGGCGACTTCTTCTTCGTAGAAGTACATGTCCACAAAGGTGGTCGTGCCGCCGCGGATCATCTCGGCGCAGGACAGCAGTGTCCCCGCGCGGACGAATTCTGGCGTCACAAAGCGTCCTTCGACGGGGAACATGTATCCAAACAACCAGACATCGAGCTGCAAATCTGCAGCGATACCGCGGAGTAGACTCATCGGTACGTGGGCATGGGCGTTGATGAGCCCAGGTGTGATGGCGCACCCCTGACAATCGATGGTCTGTGTGGCCTGGTAGCGGGCGCTAAGGGCGGCGGTACTGTCGATGGCGACAATGGTATCACCGTGTACAGCAACGGCACCATCATGAAGAATGGTGCCGTGCTCATCCATGGTGACGACCGTTGCGTGACAGAGCAGCAGATCGATCGTGTGCATGTGTTTTTCCTTTTTAGGGTGTCGTCGATGCCGAACCGGGCACGCGGATATTGCATTTCGTGCAATAGGAATCGTTTTCGTAGGCGGTTTTGTGTGCGAACCATTCGCCCATCAGTGCAGTGTAGATGCGATCGTGATTGGCTTGGCGCCATACAAACACCGAAAACATGGCAATCATCACAATGATGAAAGCGGCTACACCACTAAAAATCGCCGCTTCGCCGAAGCGATACCCGGGCGCGGGGTAATCGGTGCCGAGGGTGAACTGGCTAATCCCGCCGATGATGACCGCAGCTGCGAAAGCGACCGATCCGCTCAGGATGACGGTCATACAGCCGAGGCCACCGGCAGTCCGTGGCATGGGCATCGGCGCCAACGAGAGTTGGCTCCGCACCGCATTGCTGGTAATGGGATTGGTGGCGACCGTTGCGACGGGGAGCACGGGCGCGCCACAGGTTGGGCATTGCGCGTCAGTCAGAGTCATGGTTAGACCTCCCATTGTGCGGACCGCCGCGCACGTGCAGCGGCGATGGCAGCCCGGCGTTCGCCGAAGCCATCGCGGCCGAGGAGCGCGTAGGTAGCGATTTTACCGGCTTCGACCCCTGGTTGGTCAAAGGTGTTGATGTTGAGCAGTGCGCCCGCGATGGCCGTCTGCATTTCGAGGAGCATAAACAGCTGCCCGATGGTGAAGGCGTTGATGGCCGGCAACGTGTGGGTCATATTGGGTCGGCCGGCGTCGTTGAGGGCAATCGCCGTTGCCTGTTGCTCGGCATTGATGAGCTCGTTGAACGTATGGCCACCGAGGTACGCCACGCCTTCGAGGTCGCTGTAGGCCGACGGGATGGTGACGCTGTGTGCAAATGTATCGACAGCGATGAAGTTGACCAGCTTGTCGAAGGGGCCCTCGACATACAACTGCACCTGTGAATGCTGATCGGTGGCACCCAGCGCGCGGATGGGCGTCGTGCCGACGTTGACGGTCTCGCCACTGAGGCTGGTCTTTTTGCCGAGACTTTCGGCCCAGAGTTGCGCAAACCAATCCGAAATATGGCGCAGGTGGTGCGAGTACGGCATCATCACGACCATGTTTTGGCCTTGTTTGGCGCAGAGCAGGTTGACGATGGCGGCCAACGCGGCGGGGTTCTTCATCACATCGGGGTTCGATGCAATCTGATACCCATAGGCTGCCCCAGCCAACAAGGCACGGATGTCGACGCCCGTGACTGCGGCAGACAGTAGACCCACCGTCGTCAATACCGAAAAGCGCCCGCCCACGTTGGGCGGCAACTCGAGCATCGGTAGCCCTTCACGCAGACCAATCTGCCGCATAAAGCCGCTACTCGGGTCGGTGGTGACGATGACGTGTTCTTTGAGGGCATTGGGGCCGAGGGTCTTGATGAGGTGTGCACGGACTGCCAAAAACGACGACATCGTCTCGGCCGTGGTGCCCGATTTGGAGATAACGTTGTAGACCGTGCTGGCCGGATCGAGTGTCTCGATCAGGGCTGCGTTCAAATCGGGGTCCGAGTTGTCGATGACGTACAAGCGCGGGTGTGTGCGTGTGCCACGCGGCAGGTCATTGTAAAAGGGATGGTTGAGCGCGGATTGCACGGCAATGTTGCCCAGTGCAGAGCCGCCGATGCCCAGCACGACGAAGTTTTCGACGTGCATCACCTTTTGCGCAGCAGCCAGGATGGCGCTGATGTCTTGGGCGG
>CAIPUQ010000522.1 GCA_903868295.1 uncultured Roseiflexaceae bacterium | reverse complement strand
CGCCATGACAGCCCCTGAGACGTACTGCGTGCCCGCTGAGACGTTACCCAGCGAGATCGTCGGCGTGCCCGTGGAGCAATTCACCGTCCACGATTGGATGCGCCACTGCTTGTTGGCGTCGATCAGCGATGCGCCTCCGAGCTGCTGGTTGCCGTTGGTCGCGGTCGAAGCCTCGATGACAATCTGCTGCGAGGATGGGAGCGACCACGACACGCCCGAGGTCGGGAGGATGATGTGTGCGCGGTTGCCTGATACGTCGAGCCATTCGAGTCCTGCGCCCGCGTTGTTGGAGTCGGGGGCGAGGAGTGCGCCGAGGGGGGTGATGCTAAAACCGCTGACCGTAAACGTGCCAGCAGCCAGCGATTGGAACGTCAGAAGCCAATTTGTTGATTGGTTCGCTGTACCCGTAATGACGATACTATTGTCTCCAGAAGCGACGGCTTGGCTCCCAGCAACAGTTGATCCAAACGCGCCTCCGTTCCAAGAGACTAGATTCGCTGGTCCGCTTCCAGATGCGACCGAGATGTTGAACTTCACCAACCAACGAGCACCAACTTTCTGCGCTTGGACAATGTTGTTACCCGCATAAGCAAGTCCAGTAGCGGTCGCAGTAAAGCCGGTAGCCGAACCACTGGTAAACGATGAGTAACCCGTGCTGGTATTTGCCCACGTCGAGCCTGCGTTCGTATTGCTCGCCGTGTTGTAATCCCCGCTCGCCACTGCGCCCGACTGATACAGCGCCAGCACTTCGGCGGCGGAGAGGGCGCGGTTTTGAATCACTGGAGCCGAAATCGTTCCTGCAAAAATAAAAGAAAATCCTCCAAAATTTATTGGGATACCAGTCGCGTTACCGGATAACGATCCAGAGCCAACACTGATACCGTTGACATACAATGTAGCAACCCCCGACGCCCTCACAGCGGCGACATGAGTGGGCGTATTGAGCGGGACAACTCCGGCGGCACTTGCAGGGCCGACCTGCACATCGGCTATGTTTATTGCAAGTGAACCATCCGCCTTAATGTATAAATCTGGGCAAGCTGTCGTCCCAGAAAATATGGTATCTTGAGCTGCTGCGGTGTGAATTACGACAAACGCGAGCGTGAAATCACCCGTTCCAAACGCAGGCACATTTGTGATCGTCGCCCCTGACGTCCCATCAAACACCAACCCCTGCCGTGGCGCGAGGCCGTTGCGCTGGGCTGCGATGGTGCCGCCTTGGTCGGCCAGCGTGGTCGTGGCGGTGACTGCGCCCGTAACCGTCAATCCCGTCGTCGCAATGTCGAGCACCTTCGCACCGTTAGCCGCTACACCAATGTTGTCCGCACCGATGCGGTAGAGGCCGGTGTTTTGATCCGAGTTAAACGCAAAGCTCGGATTGGCAGCAGAACCATTTGCTCCGTGCACACTGCCACCGGGAGCAATTACACCGCTAGTCGTAAGCGTAGTGACAGATGGGTTGGCAGCACTCATCGTGCGCGTGCCGTTGGTTGCTCCATCTAAAGCCATGAAATCATCAGATGCAGCCGATGTAGCCGTTGTAGCGAGGTCTT
>CAIPUQ010000521.1 GCA_903868295.1 uncultured Roseiflexaceae bacterium | reverse complement strand
TCCCCGCAGATAACTCGACGGCAGCATCAATGACAAAGCTCAAAAGTGAGTTGATATCGAGCTGAGCGGTCATCGCACTGCTGATTTGCAGCAACGTTTCATGGTGGCGCAGCCGACCTGCTTCGTGTTCTGACATGACATTTCCCCTTGACCAAACCGTGCAGACTTCCTGATAACAATTTACAATCTATTTGCATATGTAAATGCCCATATTGTACAATATATACGTACATCGGTCATCCGGTTCGTGACAGGGTATGGAGTCCTCTATGCATAACGTCGAACAGAATCGTCGAGCGAAGAAGCTTATCGAAGAGCTCAACCTCACCCCCGAAGAAATCATGCAGATTGTCGCGACGGCACGCGTGCATCTGGCGACATTTGATCCTGAGTACCGTACCAATGTGACTCAAATAGCGACCGGGCTCAACAAAAGTCGGCCGACGATTTATGGATGGGCAGACAAGTCACTCGAAGCACTCGTTACTGCGCTCCGAATGATTCGTACAGGACGACCGCCAAAAGCACAATCTACACCGCCGACTCGTCGTAAACGCCGGCCCACAAAGGAATCGTAATGCGTGCATTGCTCAGTGTCTCGGACAAGCGCGGCATCGTCGAATTCGCCCAAGGGCTTGTTTCCCTCGGAGTCGACATTTTTTCAACCGGCAACACCAAGGCAACACTCGCAGCAGCGGGTGTCCCTGTACACAGTGTAAGTGAGATCACCAATTTCCCCGAGATTCTCGATGGTCGGGTCAAAACACTGCATCCCTCGGTCCATGGAGCAATTCTGGCTCGACGTGACCGCGTGACCCACATGCAGACGTTGGCCGATTTGGGTATAGTCCCTATCGATATCGTCGTGGTGAATCTCTACCCGTTTGCGGCAACAATCGCCAAACAAGGTGTCACCGATGACGAAGCAATCGAGCAAATCGACATCGGCGGACCTGCAATGATTCGTGCGAGTGCCAAAAATCACGCAGATGTGGTACCGGTAGTTTCCCCTGACGATTATGCAGCGGTGCTTGCAGCCTTATCGACTGGGCCGATCAGTATCCAGTTGCGACGTGAATTGGCTGCCCGAGCATATGCCCATACCGCGCAATACGATGCTGCAATTGCTGCATACCTCAGCCGTGACGAAGTCTTCCCACCCGTCCTGGTAGCCACTGCACCCAAGACACGGACGTTGCGCTACGGCGAAAATCCCCATCAGCTCGGGGCACTGTACGGTTCGTTCGACGAACGTTTTCGTGTCTTGCATGGCAAAGAATTATCGTATATCAATATTCTCGATATTTGTGCTGTACAAGAACTCATCGAAGAATTTGACCCACGTGAAGGGGTTGCGCTGGCTATTGTCAAGCACACCAATCCGTGTGGGGTTGCGGTTGCGACGACAGGGCTTGAGGCTTGGCACAAAGCATTTGCGACAGACCGCGAAGCACCGTTTGGCGGGGTGATTGCATTAAATGCCCCGGTAGATTTTGCACTCGCGCAGGCAATCGATGAGATCTTTTCAGAAATCATCATAGCGCCGGACTTTGAACCAGATGCATTGGCGTTGTTGATGCAAAAAAAGCAACGACGTTTAGTACAGTCAACTGCTGGCATCGCAGCCGACCAGCACCTTGTTGTCCACTCGATACCTGGTGGATTTCTGGTGCAGCAGCCTGATCGTGAGCTCCCTCGTGGGGAGGTGTGGGAGTGTGTGACGACACGCAGCCCGAGTGCAACCGAGCTGCAGGCACTGCAGTTCGCTTGGCGTGTCGCCAAACATGTCAAATCCAACGCGATTGTGTACACCGCTGCAGACCGCACGTTGGGTGTGGGGGCCGGTCAAATGAGTCGGGTAGACAGTGCCCGGGTCGCAGTCGAGAAGGCCAATCGTGCGGGGCTGTCGTTGACTGGCTCTGTATTGGCAAGCGATGCGTTTTTTCCGTTCCCTGATGGTGTCGAGACGGCAGCCCAAGCCGGCGTCACTGCCATTGTGCAACCGGGTGGATCTGTCCGAGATGCAGATGTCATAGCAGCAGCGAACCGTTTGGGGATTGCGATGATCTGCACGGGCCGCCGCCACTTCCGTCACTAGTTCGATTGCGTCGTCTGGCGCATAGCAGAGAAGATGGGGGCTGTATGAAGTACGACGAGAACGGCCTTATCCCTGCAATTGTCCAACACTCCAATACGGGCGAAGTCCTGATGTTGGGATACATGACTGCCGCTGCAGTTGCCGCGACCATTGCAACACAGCAGGTCACCTTCTATAGCCGCAGTCGGCAACAACTCTGGGTCAAAGGTGAAACATCCGGCAACACGCTCGCACTCCAACAGATTCGGCTCGATTGTGATGGCGATGCGCTCCTCGTATTGGCTATCCCAGCCGGGCCAACCTGTCACACCGGTTCAGCCTCGTGTTTTGCATGGAACGTCGACGGCAGCGAAAATGCCGAACGCGTCCCCGCATTGACGATGCTGGGTCGGCTCTCTGATCTCGTGGTAAGCCGGAAGGAACAGATGCCCGAGGGGTCGTATACCACCAAGTTATTCAGCGGTGGTGTTGATCGAATCGGCAAAAAAATCGGTGAAGAAGCAGCAGAGATGATCATCGCAGCCAAGAACAATTCCACACCTGAGCTCATGTGGGAGACCGCTGATTTCTTTTATCACGCACTCGTGTTGTTGGCCAATCAAGGCGTCAGCCTCAACATGATCATGGCAGAACTCGCCGGTCGACACAAAGACGCCTAATCTCGGCGTAACCGGCGTACCCACAACAGCACCGCAAGCAGAATCACACACTCCAGCACTGTACCGCGTTCGAATCGAGCGCCGTAGACAGGCTGGAGTGTGTCTATCCATGCAAATGGCATACGTAAATACTCTGACACCGACAGCAGCAACGCAACTCCCGGATTGTCGGGTCGCGCGGCAAACAAGAGGATAAGGACCCGGCTCGCCAGAATGGCGAGCAGCAGACTGCCGATTGCCGTTGCGTATTTAGCCACGTGCGCGTTCAATCCGAGCTCCTAAAGACTGGAGGCGATGATCGATGGACTCGTAGCCGCGGTCGATCTGGGCGATGTTGAAGATGACACTTTTGCCGCGTGCACAGAGCGATGCGATTAACAACGCCATTCCTGCGCGGATATCGGGGCTCGGCAGTCCTTCTGGTTCGCCAAATAGCTTTGATGCACCCACCACGACTGCTCGATGCGGGTCACAGAGCACTATCCGTGCTCCCATCCCAATCAGCCGATCGACGAAAAAGAGTCGACTCTCAAAGAGTTTTTCGTGGATGAGGACCGTCCCCGTCGCTTGTGTTGCCACTACAACTGCAATCGAAATCAAATCAGCAGGGAATCCGGGCCACGGCATGGATTCGATCTTGGGAATCGCGTTGTGTGTGTCTTCTTGGACGCGCAATTCTTGGTCACCGGGGACAATGATATCGTCACCTTCTTCGCGGAAGTGGACTCCCAACCGGGCCATGGTCAAACGGGTCATCCGGTGCTCGCGCGGTCGTGCGCCAGCAATCCGTATCTCGCTCCCGGTGACCGCTGCTAACCCGATGAACGAACCGACTTCCATGTAGTCCGGTCCGATTTCGTAGGTGGTCCCATGCAGCGATGTGACGCCATCGATATGCAACATGTTGGTGCCAATACCAGTGATTTTCGCGCCCATCGCATTGAGGCAGAGACACAAGTCCTGAATATGCGGCTCAGAAGCGGCGTTGGCAATGGTGGTTGTTCCTTCGGCCAGGACTGCTGCCAGAATTGCTTGCTCGGTGCCTGTCACGCTCATTTCGTCGAGGAAGATATCGGTGCCATGCAGATGGTGGCAGGTGAGGACGTACTCACTCGGTGTTATTTCGATGTGCGCGCCGAGCGCGCGCAATGCCTGAAAATGCGTATCGAGGCGTCTGCGTCCAATTGCATCGCCCCCTGGTCGGGGCAGTCGCACATGTCCGCGGCGGGCAAGCAGCGGGCCTGCAAGCAGGATGGATGTGCGGATGCGACGGGCGAGGGCAGCGTCGGGTTCGGTGGGCTGCAGTTCAGGGGTATGAAAGCGCCACGCATGGTCACCTGCCGGAGTAATGTGCACCCCGAGCCCGGCCAACAGGGCACGTTTGGTCACAACATCCCCGATTTCTGGCATATTTTGGAGAATCACCGGCTCGCTGGTGAGGAGCGTGGCCGCAAGTAACGGCAACGCTGCGTTCTTGTTCCCCGCTGGTCGTATCGTGCCACTGAGGCGATGCCCGCCTTCGATAATAAAGCGATCCATGAATACTCCTGCC
>CAIPUQ010000520.1 GCA_903868295.1 uncultured Roseiflexaceae bacterium | reverse complement strand
TATCCGCGTCACACGACTGCAGTTGCCCCGCGCAATGCACGCAATCTACTGAGTGCGCTCCGCGATTTCTACAAAACCGAATCGACCCGGTTGTTGCCTGTGGCACAAGCCCTGTATGAAGCGCATGAACAGGCCGAAGAAGTGCTCCGTCTGCTCGAACGTACGCATCACTATCCGAACGAGATGACCGCATTGGTGGTCCACCTCTTTGCCCCCTATACCGCATGAACACCGCTCCGCATACGACCATCCGCATCGTCGAGCCACACGCACATCTCATCGATGTGTCTTGCTCGGTTGTCTCCACCACCACCTCGGTAACGCTGCGCATGCCAGTCTGGACGCCAGGTTCGTACATGGTGCGTGAGTACGCCCGCCATGTCCGCGATGTCCGTGCAACGGTGGGAGCTGTTCCCGTCCCAATCACCAAAATCGACAAACGGAGTTGGGTGGCACCCTGCCAACCCGGTGATGTTGTCACCGTGCAGTATCGTGTGTATGCCTATGACTTGACCGTCCGGACGAATCATGTCGACGACACCCATGCGTTTTTCAACCCTGCTGCTGTCGTCATGCAATTAGACGGGTATACCGGGGACCTCCCGCTGACGGTCGAAGCACCGCACGACTGGGCTGTCGCAACCCAACTGGATCTGATGCAGCAGACGCACCTGAACGGGGACGTCACCCGCTGGGAGTATGTGGCGTCGGACTATGACGCACTCTATGACGCCCCGTTCGAGATAGGGACCCATCGCCGTGCAGAGTTTGTCATTGCAGGGGTGCTCCACGAGGTCGTCATCTGGGGGTCGGGCAACGAAGATTGGCCGGCACTCGTGCGCGATATCGAACGTTGTACGCGGGCGGTGCAGGCCCACTTCGCAACCATACCGTACACCAGATATACGTACATCTTGCATCTCGCCGATGGTGCATATGGTGGACTCGAACACTGCAACAGTACGGTCTGCTTGGTCGATCGCTGGGGATTTAAGCGACCGCGCGACTACGAAAAGATCCTCGGCCTCATTACCCATGAGTTCTATCACACATGGAACGTCAAGCGTATTAGACCCGCACCGCTCGGTCCGTTTGCCTATGGCACCGAAAACTACACACGCATGCTGTGGTTAGCCGAAGGGGTAACCTCGTATTACGATAACTTGATCATGTGTCGTGCTGGCATCATCAGCCAAACGCGCTACCTCGAGCTCCTCGCAGACGATATGCGGACCGTACGCCGCCACCCAGGAAGTACTGTCCAAAGTCTCAGCGATGCATCGTTTGATGCATGGATACGCTATTACCGACCGGACGAAAACAGTAATAATGTGTCGGTCTCGTATTACATCAAAGGTGCTGTGGCGGCGTTTTTGCTCGACATGCATATCCGCCGATGGTCAGACGGCGCACGCAGTCTCGACGATGTCATGCACCTGCTCGAATACCGCTACCGCCTCGATGCACCCGGGATCCCCGAAGACGACACGATGCAGGCACTCATCGCTGAGGTCGTCGGGGGCCATCGCGAGGCAATTGATCTCTTTTTTGCACAGGTTATCTACGGTACAGAGTATCTCGCGTACAGCGACGCATGCGCAGTCGTCGGCCTGACTGATGCATGGTTCAGCGGCGATGATCCGCTGTGTACTATTGGTGTCACCCTCAGACAAGACCAGCAGCGCTGTGTGATAACGCAGGTGCGCAGTGGCAGCGCAGCCGAAGCTGCAGGAATTGCGCCATTCGATGAACTTTTGGCGCTCGACGGGAGTCGTATGGATACGACCCGTTGGAAAGCCCGCATGTCCGAGTACCAGCCGGGCACGACCGTGTCGATTCACACCTTCCGACGTGATGAATTACGCATCACGCATGTGCAGCTCGATACTGCACCGTTCGATAAAATGGAATTACGCTCCGTTGCGTACCCCAGTGGTGAGCAAGCAGCCCAATACACGCAATGGCTGCGCATGCCCAGTGAATCAGAAGGATGACCGAACGATGCCCACTGTGCTCATCGTCGAAGACGAAAAACCGCTCCGCGATTTGATTCGTGCGTACCTCGAAAAAGAGCATTACACGGTGCTCGAAGCTGCAGATGGCAAGGCAGCGCTCGAGATGCATGCACAGCACACTATCGATGTTATCGTGCTCGATTTGATGATCCCGCATATCGATGGCATTGAAGTGTGTCGTCGTATACGGGCGACGTCGGATGTATACATCATCATGGTCACGGCAAAGGCAGACGAGGTCGACCGTGTGGTCGGGCTCGAAGTCGGTGCGGATGACTACCTCACCAAACCGTTTTCTCCGCGCGAACTCGTCGCCCGTGTGCGTGCTTGCCTGCGTCGCCCCCGAGGCGCGGCACATGCTACACCCAAGCAACTCCGCTACGATGACCTTGTTATCGATCTCGATGGACAGAGCATCCGTATCGGCGACGAAGTCCTTTCGGTGACCGCCACCGAGTACAAATTGATTGCAATGTTGGCCAGTGCGCCAGGACGGTTGTTTAGTCGGATGCAACTCCTCGAGCATGTCTGGGGGACGAACTACTACGGTGATGATCACGTCGTCGATGTGCATATTGCCAATGCGCGCAGGAAGCTCCGTGAAGACACTGGAAGCCCACGGTATATCGAAACGGTGCGTGGTGCCGGGTATCGCTGGAGATCGGCATGAACTCACTGCGGTTCCGGATTTTGCGCTCTCATCTCTTGGTGATTGTCCTCACCATGCTGTTGTTCATCCTCTCGGTGATGCTCATCACGCCGCGGGTGCACAATCGAATGCTACGAGATGCTGAAGCATCCTACCGTGCGGATGCCGATACGGACGAACAATCTGAACGTGCGAACGATCCTAATGACGGCGTCAAGCCGTTCCCCGAGTCTGGGTTGCCAGTATCTCCGGGTATGATGAACGATTTACGGCGGTTCGAAAACATTTACCGTAACGCCGTGGTGATGGCCATTGTGATATCGGGAACCCTCGCAACCATTGTCGCCATTGTGGTCAGCGTCACCGTTGCGCGGGTCATTGCATTGCCCATCGGGCGGTTGATTACTGCGAGTCGGCGGATAGCCGGTGGCAACTTCCAACCCATCGATATCCATTCTGGTACAGACGAAATCCAAGCACTCGCCGTCCAATTCAATCACATGGCGACTGCCCTCAAAGACGCAGAACAACGCCGCGCTGCGCTGATCGGCGACGTCGCCCATGAGCTGCGTACTCCGCTTGCATCCATTGGCGGCTATGCTGAAGGGTTAATCGACGGCGTGGTGGTGCCCAATGAAAAAACGTACGCCATCATTCGTGACGAAGCAGCCCGGATGCAACGCTTGGTCGACGATCTGACCGCATTGTCACGGGCCGAAGCCGGCACACTGACGCTCTACCCAGCGACAGTCGATATGCATGATTTGGTCGGTCGTGCGGTGGCGCTCCTCGACGGCAAGACAACTGAGGCGCAGATTACCGTCGACGTGACGCATCAACACACGAGCGAACCACTGCTGGCAGATGCTGACCGCATTGTCCAAGTCGTCCTCAATTTGCTGACCAATGCGGTCCGTGCGTCAGCACCGCATTCGGTCATACACGTCGCCACGGGTCACGATGCACAATCCGTCTGGTGTACCGTCACCGACACGGGAATTGGCATCGATGCTACGCATATTCAGCATGTGTTTGAACGATTCTATCGAGTCGATCCTTCGCGCGCACGGTCAACCGGCGGAAGCGGCGTAGGTCTCACCATTTCACGCGCAATCTGCGAAGCCCATGGTGGAACACTCACCGTGCGGAGCGACGGGCTCGGTATGGGCGCGACGTTCACCATGACGCTCCCCCGCGATGTTGCCTGACGACGAGGCATTCTCCGTAATGCGTAAGAAGACAGAGAAAACATAACCCCACCGTGAATTGATGCGCGGTGGGGTGGTTCGTATCGCCGGCCTTGACCGTGAAGGTGTCCAGCGACAATCACTTTCGCCCCCATCACTCAGAGATGATCGTTTGTGTGCAACCGTATCGCACTCGGCCAAGCGGGTTCGCCCCGTGCATAAAATGCGGTATTGTCGTCCACATACCCGCGGTAGTCGACCGTATATGCACGAGGGTCATGATTGACGATATGGGCAAACGCGAGGTAGAGGTCTGGTGCTGTCTGTGCAAATGCATGCGGGTTGCGCCAGAACAGTTCCCAATGGCCGGCGAGGAATTCGCCATCGGTCTGAAAGACGTACGGGTGGCCCAGCGGGGCACGTTCCTGGATTTGACCGGTTGATCGGTAGTGCTGGTAGAGCCGTACTTCCGTATCTTTCGCACCGCGCCAGTCGTGCAGCTGTTGGTCTGTCATGAGCGGTAATTCACCCCGACAGAATGGCTCATTGCGGAGCCGCCGATTCATCCCATCCAACAAATGACCAAGCTCATGGAGCAATGGGCTTACTCCGGGGACTGTTCGGTAATAGCCTTCGAACAGTCGTTCTGCCACCAAGATGATCCGGTGTGCGCCCTCGTCGTAGCAGCCCCCACCGACGCCGCCGACGCGGTCGTAGACGCTGCCGTTTGCACACAACCAAAACGATGGTGAGCCGCCTGTGAATGCAGCCAAAATATCGGGACGATCCACGAAGCACGACACTACTTGGCCTACCACCATGCACTGCAAC
>CAIPUQ010000519.1 GCA_903868295.1 uncultured Roseiflexaceae bacterium | reverse complement strand
TGCCGACCACGGGGGTTGGGTCAGCGGGACTCATGAGTGCAATTGCGTAGTCATCACCGGCACTCACGGCGTAGGCCCGGCCGACGGTAGGTGGTATGTCGAGTTGGTTTGAGTTGCTCAACCCCCACGCGGTCAATGATCCGTCGGGAGTAACTGCAGTGATGAAGTACGTCCCGACCGCAACGCGAACGGGAATGGATTCGGGGACGGTGCGCTCATCGAAGGTGTCGTCACCGACGACGGTCACCGTTCCATCGGCGTAGGTCAACACGGTGTTGTATGGTCCAGTTGCAACGTCGGAGTACACGCCGCTCGGTATGGTGATTTGGCCGACGTGATTGCGGCCCCACGCCGTCACCGCACCGCTTTGATTGAGGGCGACGGTGTGCCAGCCGGACGCTGCGATTTTGACAAAGCCACCCAGCAACGGTGTGGAAAGTTGTCCGTAGGTATTGTCGCCCCACGCCACAATGGTGCCGTCGCGTTTGAGTGCGACACTATGGCTGTTGCCGGCACTAATCTGGATTACATTGGTCAATCCCACCGGTATGGTCGTCTGGCCCTTGTTGTTGTCGCCCCAACCGATCACCGTACCGTCAGCGCGCAAAGCGAGGGAATGTCTGCTGCCTGCGGCGACTGCGACCACGCGTAAAGGGCTAGAGAGTGCTGGCACTGCGGCAATGCTGGCAGGAATAGTGGTCTGGCCGTTGGGATTGTCGCCCCATGCAAGAACGGTACCGTCAGCCCGCAGGGCAACCACATGATGTCCGCCTGCGGCTACCTGTACGATGTTCGTTGCCGCAGCGGGCACCGTCAAAATCGATGCGGTTCCTCCCCAGACCACGACCGAGCCTGCAGTGGTATTGGTGGTGCTGGGCAGTGGCATGCGGTCAAAAAACGGTGTCGCTGTGGGGATGAGGATCGGTGCAGCGGGCGCTAGCGCCAAGCCGGCGCGATGATATGGGTTGATGCCGAGAGTGAGTGCGTCAGGTGGGAGATCGGCGGGTGCAGTCTGCCCGCTGTAGGCGAAGACCACCGGCGCATCGCTGCCCACGCCGAGTGCGATGCCCCATGGGGCGACCTCGAGCGATCGGAGCTGCCCCGTGAATGTCGCAATGGTGTAGTTTGGGGTATCGGTCGGGGTATTGGTGGGAGTATTTGTTGGGGTATTGGTAGGTGTGTTGGTGGGTGTGTGCGTCGGGGTGTTGCTCGCCGTCCATGTGGGTGTCTTGGTTGGGGTGTTCGTCGCAGTGTTGGTTGGAGTAAACGTAGCGGTGTTGCTTGGTGTAAATGTTGCAGTCGGAGTAAAGCTGCTAGTCGGCGAAGGAGTTATGGTGTTGGTGACAAATATTCCTTTGATGACGACTTCCTCGAAGTTGAGCCAGTTGTACCCTTCAAGTTGGATGCGGACAAAACGGGCACGCGTTCCAGCGGGGAAGGTCACTGCATGTACGGCTCCTGCGTCTGTGGTGCATGCGAGCTGATTGTTACACACGGTGGTACGCCAGTCCACTGCGAGTGCCCGATTGGCAACGACATCCATTGATGCCCCAAAACTTGAGTTACCCAAAAGGACATTGGAGTTATTCAACCGAAGTCCGAACCCATTATCGAGACGGTTGTGAATGGTGACGGTCGAAATGTCGCGGGTATAGCCGAGATCGACTTCCCACCACGCGCCGATTTCTCTAGTCGTGTGAATTATGGTCCCGGTTGTGAGGGGATTCGTGTTAATGGAACCATCAATTGCACGCTCGGCAGTATTGGGCAATTGCACCGACGACATAGACGCCGTCATGCCCACATTGTTGTAGGTCGTCATTGTTCGCGTCGGTGTCGGCGAGGGGGTTATGGTGTTGGTGACAAATATTCCTTTGACGACGACCTCTGAGAGACTCAGCCAATTCGTGCCTTCGAGTTGAATCCGGACATAGCGTGCACGTGTCCCAGCAGGGAATGTCACCGTGTGCGCCGCACCAGCGAGCGTCGTACAGGTGGTCTGCGTGTTGCACACCAAGGTGCGCCAGTCGAGTGCTTGCGACCGATTCGTGGCCACGTTCATCGACGGTCCGAACGAACTGTTGGCAAGCATGACATAAGAATTCGACAAGCGGTCATATATAGCGGGGAAATTACGATTGGTGATAGTGATAGTAGAAATATCGCGGGTGTAGCCTAGGTCGAGCTCCCACCACGCTCCGAGCTCGTAGTTCGTGCTGGCCATATTATCGTTGGTGAGGCCATCAATTGCATTTGCACCCGGCGACGATGAGTCCCATAGCGACGACATAGATGCCGTCATGCCCACATTGTTGTAGGTGGTCATCGTCCGCGTAACCGTCGGCGAAGGGGTGATGGTGTTGGTGACAAATATTCCTTTGACGACAACTTCTGAAATATGCAGAAAATTCGTGCCTTCGAGTTGAATCCGGACAAAGCGGGCACGTGTCCCAGCTGGGAATGTCACCGTGTGCGCCGCACCAGCGAGCGTCGTACAGGTGGTCTGCGTGTTGCATACCAAGGTGCGCCAGTCGAGTGCTTGCGACCGATTCGTCGCCACATTCATCGACGGTCCGAACGAACTGTTCGCAAGCATGACATAGGAATTCGACAAGCGATCATATATACTGGGGGTATTACGATTGGTGATGGTGATAGTAGAAATATCACGGGTATAGCCCAGATCGAGTTCCCACCACGCTCCGAGCTCGGGCAAAGTGTGGGCCATATTATCGTTGGTGAGGCCATCGATTGCATATGATGCGGCCAATGCGTCAAATTGTGACGACATAGACGCCGTCATGCCCACATTGTTGTAGGTTGTCATCGTTCGGGTAACTGTCGGCGAAGGGGTGTTTGTACCTACTGCCGGTGCGACAATCCGCCCCGTCAGCGTGCCATCGACACTTCGCAGGGTGACCGGTCCGAAGGGCGAAGACCGGCCGTTCCAATTGATCGAAGCGATATTCCCCCATACCAC
>CAIPUQ010000518.1 GCA_903868295.1 uncultured Roseiflexaceae bacterium | reverse complement strand
GCTGATGCCATGTTCAACTATCTCACCTTGCAGGGCTGGAGTTTCGATGATCACACCGAGATCATGACGCGCGCCGAAGTCGTCGAGCGCTTCACCATTGACCGTGTCTTATCGTCACCGGCACGCTGGAATCCTGCAAAACTGCTCGACATGAACGGTATTTACATCCGTGCAATGGCCAACGATGACGTCGCTGCTGCGATTACGCCGTTTTTGCAGAAAGCAGAACTGGTCACGACCCCTGTGACACCTGCAGAACAAACCAAAATACGGTTGTTGGTGCCGCTGGTGCACGAGCGCCTCAAGGAGCTCGGCGAGGCCCCCGAGTTGCTCGATTTCTTCTTCAAAGACATCGAAAACCCGCCAATGGACTTGCTTATCCCCAAAAAAATGGAAGCAAGTGAAACCAAAGATGCCTTGGTAGCGATGCATGCGGCACTCACAGCCATCCCTGACTGGACCGGTCACGAGGCGGCACTCGAGGCTGCCCTGCGCGATGTATGCACGGCCATGGACAAAAAACCAGGCCAACTATTTGGGGCTATCCGCGTTGCGGTCTCGGCACGGAACGTGGCGCCACCATTGTTCGAAATGCTAGTGGCACTCGGCCGCGAGGTCAGCTTGTCACGCATTGCACGCGCCATTGCACTCTTTGCGTAATTGATTCACCTCATCCTGCGTACTGCAGGATGAGGTGTTTTTTTGCCTTTTTTCATCATCCCATACACAACACACGAGTGCGAACGAGCGTGAAAAAACGGTTGCCTGGTGTCGATTACTTGCCGATGCAAAAGCGGGCAAACACCACATCGAGCAATGCCTCGGTGGCGTCTTCGCCGGTTATTTCTCCGAGTGCCGCTACTGCCTCTTGCAGGTCGATGGCCAGCAGCTCTGCAGACAAGTGTGCATCTATGCCTGCAATGGCATCTGCGACCGACTGCTGTGCACGGATCAATGCGTCTCGATGACGTGTGTTGGTGATGCGCGAATCCGTCGCAGGACCGCCCGATTGGAGCGTCTGTGCGATGAGTTGACGGAGCGCATCGACACCCATGCCCGTTTTGGTCGAAATAGCAACCACGGCAACAAACTGATGGGACTGACGAAACTGTTCGATCTGGGCTGCCGTTTGCGGGTCAGCAGGGAGGTCGGTCTTGGTACAGACGAGAATCGACGGAGCTGTGCCCCGCGCCGCACGGACCGCGTCATCTTCGGTATTGATGGGGCTCGTACTATCGACGAGCACCAACGCGAGATCCGCCGAGGCTGCCACATCGCGGCTGCGCGCAATCCCCATGCGTTCTACTTCGTCACTGGTATGTGCCCGGATGCCTGCAGTATCGATAAAGCGAACAGGAATCCCATGGATGTCAGCGCTTTCTTCGAGCGTATCGCGGGTTGTACCGGCAACCGGTGATACCAGCGCACGATTGGTGCGCAGGAACGCATTGAGCAAACTCGACTTACCGACATTCGGCCGTCCGAGCAACGCCACCTGTGCGCCATCACGGAGCAAAATCCCTGCACGCGCACCATCGATGTATGTCTGCAGCCGGCCAACTACTTCGCGGAGCGCTGTCGGGTTGAGTGCATCTTCGCTGACATCATCGGGGAAGTCGATACGCGCAATCACGGCGGCCAGCTCATAGAGCAACGCAGCACGTAATTCTGCAACGGCACTACCAATCCAGCCGTTGAGTTGATGGTGCGCCTGACGCAGTGCTTGCGGGGTCTGTGCCTGGATGATGTCCATCACTGCTTCGGCTTGTGCCAAATCGATGCGTCCAGCGGCATACGCACGCATGGTAAATTCACCGGGATGCGCAAGCCTGGCCCCGGATTCAATGCACCGTGCAATCACCAATTCGACCGCAATACGTCCACCATGACATGAGATTTCGACGACGTCCTCGCCGGTGTAGGTGGTAGGTTGCCGCATCCAATAGGCGAGCACCTCATCGATGCGACTACTATCATGCGCAACGATATGCCCATAGCGCACATGCCGAGAACGCCATTGACCCGCACGATGCGGAATCATGATTGCTGCTAATATTGGCAGCGCCTGCGGCCCACTCAGGCGGACAACCCCTATTGCTGCGCCTCCCACGGCTGTCGCCGCAGCGACAATTGTATCGGTGTAGTTCATACATGCATTATACGTGGGGTCAATCAAGAAGTGCGTGCAAAAACGGGTGTCGGGCTTCGTGGAGGTATCTGAATTGTGCTACTATCTGTGTGATACGGACTGCAGGAGCAATCGATGAATGCAGAAAAAAACATTTGGGGAATGATAACGGAGTACATTGATCGCATAAATCAATGGCTCGCACAATACCCCGTTTGGCAACGTCGTGTCCGTATATTGCGGTTGGGGCTCTTTCAATTTGGGATGGGCATTTCTCTGGCCCCGATAACTGGCACCCTCAATCGTGTGCTGATCAGCGAACTCAATATTTCTGCTGGTTTTGTTGCACTGTTGATGTCGATTCATTACTTTGTCTCTCCCATACGTACTGTCGTTGGCCACCATTCGGATGTACGACGCAGCAAAGGCTTCTGGCGTACTCCATACATCGTGTTAGGCGCAATGCTGACCTATGGTGGGCTCTCGACTGCGCCGTTTTCGTTGATTTTGTTTGATGCAGATAGCATGACACAAGGTCCGATTGTGTACGTTGTTGCGTTTCTGATTTTTTTGCTCTACGGCGTCGGGGTGAACATCGTCGAGACAACGTATTTGGCAATGGTCAGCGACAACACGGAACCAGAAGAGCGTGGCAAAATCCTTGCAATTCTCTGGCTGATGCTCGTCATCGGCACGGTAACGGGCTCATTGTTCATCGGACTTTCGCTGATTGACTATTCGCTCGGTGCATTGATTAGTGCGATGCAAATGAGTGCGTTCATCTTTGTCGTGTGTATGGTTTTGTCGCTTATTCGACAAGAAAAGCTGCGCCCCGACGGACGTCTCGTACGCGAAATAGAGCAGGTAGCCCGACAGTCGCTCGGTGAGTCGTTGAAAATTGTCTGGAATACTCCTGCCTTGCGTAGTATGTTTTTTGTGTTTTTCATCGCGACGCTTGGCTTCGGGACCCATGATGTGTTGCTCGAGCCGTATGGCGCACAGATCCTCGATATGTCGGTGACAGCGACAACACTGCTGACTGCACTATGGGGCGTCGCCATGATCATCGCGGTTATCACCGCTGGGTGGTGGTTATGGACGCGCGGTCAAAGTGGACGCCTCCTGATTAGTGGCGCTCTGGTAGGCATGATGGGATTTTTGACCGTTACCTATGCGGGAACAATCGAATCTACGCTGTTGTTCCAGATCGGGGTGGCAGGGATCGGTTTCGGTCGTGGATTATTCATTGTCGGGAGCATTGCAACGGTGATGAGCCTCGCCGATCGTGGACACACCGGGCTGTTTATGGGCATTTGGGGTGTCGTGCAATCGTTAGCACAGGGCTTTGGGACCATCGGTGGTGGTGTTGCCCGCGATGCAATAGGGAGTGCGACCGGCAACGTACTGTACGGCTATACCTCCGTCTACGCTGCTGCGAGTGTGTTTTTGTTCGTGATGGTTGTCTACATGTACGTCAAGCGCATTAACTCGCGTCTGTCGAACGGCGAAATTCAATCCCCGTGGAACGGCTTGCAGAACATCCCAGCCGACCAAATACTGTTCTAGCACTGCGTTTCGTACGCACGGACAAGGAATATCATGCAGATTGTCGGGGCAGTGCTCTTTGCCATAATTCTCTGGTGGGTGAGCACTGGGGCCATCATCGTGATGTATCGCAAAGAACCGTGGACCTACGATGCTTCCGTTGGTGCATACACGGTGGTTGCAGCTGCAAGCATGGCACTGCTTTTCCTATTGCGCAATACAAGCGAACTTTGGGCAATATATGCCAGCTTCTCGGCAGGAACATTAGTGTGGGGGTGGAATCTTGCGTGTTACTACACCGGGTACATCACCGGCCCCAAAGACCCCCAAACACGCGACAATTTGTCCGACGCAGAGCGGTTCCGTCATGCGATGATTCGTTCGGCGCATCACGAGTGGGTTTCGGTTCTGCTCGTTGCAGCATCTGCGATATTGGCATGGAGCGCAAGCAACATCGCTGGATTCGGCTGTATTATTCTCTTTTATACATTACACATGCTAGCGAAACTGTCTATTTACTTCGGTGTGGCAAATTTTAGCGGGGCCTGGTTACCTGCACATCTGCAGTACATCACCGCGTATTTCGGTCCACGCCGGTTCCACTGGTTTTCCATCTTTGCAATTGGAATTGGTGTCGTCGGAACCGTCTGGAGCATTGCGGGGATTCAGTCATCAGCAACGCAGTCCCAAACTATCACGTATGCGTTTTGGTGTCTCATTTGTGCAGCTGCGGTGCTCGAGCTTGTCGTCCTCCTCATCCCCGAATCACAATTGCATCGATTTTTGGCTTTTCTTACCCATTTATCCGGCGCAGCGAACACAAAAATGCTATAATCCTACGATGCATGAAAGACCGGAGTTACTATGGCACTGATACTCGCGATCGACGAAGATGTCGTACTCACCATGAGTCTTGACCTTCAACTCGGTCACGTCGGTCACGCCGTGCGTCGAGTCAATACCGTAGCACAAGCAAAAGCTTCATTCAATGAGCGTACTCCGGATGTCATCGTCATTGACCCGACTATTTCTGAGCAAGGTGGATGGGCGCTTGTAGAGCAATGGAGTCGCCAGGTCCCCACCGTCATCATGAGTCACGATCCAACCGACGCCACCGAACGGCGCGCCCAAGAGCTCGGTGTACATGGCGTGTTGCGCAAGCCCTTGCTGGTACGCGAACTGATCGATGCCATCATGCCGTTTGTCGGTGAAGTGACGCCCTTGCAGGCCGAACGCTCGACCGAGAGCGACCCTCCCCCACCAACTTCTACGCGGACACAACGTTCGACGAACCCCACTGCCGCCGAACGGCGAGCAGCCCGTGAACGGCTGCAGGCAACCGAAGCAGCCGCATCTGCTGCCCCACAATCTGAACAAACAGCCCCGCAAAATAACGCTGATCCACTCGGACTCGGGGGGACACCCGATGATGACCTGTTGTTGGCAGGGTTGCCAACGACTTCATTCACCGAGGTCATTACACCAGAAAAGAAAGAATCATTGGGGATGCAACTGCGCGCCCAACGCATCAAGCGCAATATTCCCCTCAATCAGGTCGATTTGGCGATCGGTGTGCATATGGCATACCTGCAAGCCATGGAAGAAGACCGGTTTTCGCATTTGCCTCGTGGGCGCATGGCTGAAGAAATGATTTCGAAATACGTCAAGTACCTTAACCTCGATGTTGCGGCTGCTCTGCTTCAATATCGTTCGTTTCAATACAGCGAACCGGTCGAACCGATTACTGACTACGGTGCAGCAAATCTGGTTGTCATTCGCTATTCGGGGCTGATTCGTGCAGTACTAGCCGTATTAATGCTCAGTGGGATGGGCTATGGGATTTGGACCTTTGAACAAGATCGCATCATAAGCTATCTCGGCAAACTGCGTGCGGCGGCGAATCAACCGACTGCAACCGCGACAACAGTCCCAGCTGCGACTGCAACGGGCGTAGCGGCTGTCGTTGCTACCCAAAATCCGACAAACACGGCCCTGCCTACCGCCACTGCATCGACCGTCGCGACACAAACGATGCCTCCCGAAACCGTAACTCCGTCAGAGACATCGACGCCTGAACCTACGCAAACGTCGCGTGCAACGGCAACAAACCGCACAACATCATCACCAACCAAGAGTCCTACCGTGGTAGCAACCGCAACGCGCACCGCAACACCGTCACGCACTGCGACAACCCGTATGCAGACGCGCACCCCACAACAGACGGCTACTGCAGTGCGCCGTGTGACCGAAACAAAACGTCCGTAGTACCTTTTCCGCTAGGGCCACAGGCCATACAACTCTCCAACATTATGCAAAACAACATCCGCGTGCGCAGCGAGTTCCTGC
>CAIPUQ010000517.1 GCA_903868295.1 uncultured Roseiflexaceae bacterium | reverse complement strand
GGTCGCCATGTACGTGTAGGTCGATGGCGCCAAAACAGGCTGCCAGTACCAGTATTGCCCGCTCCAGCCGTCGCTATCGGCGAGTGCCAATGCACTCTGGTAGACCGTCCCCCGTCCAACTGCACGCTGCCAGAGCAACGGACTGCCGGCGTGGACCTGGGTTGCATCGGGTAGGGCACGGACCGCCGGGATGCGCACCGTGCTAGGTAACGCCGGTGCCGCGGCGCTCCCCAGCACGGTGACTGCAGGGAGTGTAGGGTCGATGACAAACGGTGCAATGGGGCTGAGCAGCGCACCAGCCGGGCCGGCAATCACCAATCGTCCTCCGAGTTCGCACCAGAGTCGCAGGGTCCGCAATTGGGCATCGGTGAGGACACTGGAGTCCGAGATGAGGATGGTGTTGACGCCCTGGAGGGCGATGATGTTGGTGGGCAGGGCGTCGGCGCGGATGGTACGCACAACCGGGGTCGAGCCATCGACCGAGACTGTGGAGGTAAAGGTCGTGGCCAATGTGGTTTGATCGGCGACGATGACATTGAGCTGGCCGACGGCGACTTGGGCATCGATTTGGGTGCTGGCGATAATCCCCTCGCTGCTCCGCACCCGCGCAATGATGCTGCGTGCAGAAGACGGCATGACCATCACCGTGTCGATGGTGACAGGCGTCCCTGCTTGGAGCGCGAGTGCACGCTGCCAGGTGATGGTGGGTTGCGAATCTGCGGTAACCACCCATTCGATGGTGACCGGCATATCGATGGGGATATCGTCGATGGTGATGCGAACGGGGGTCCAACTGTCTGCGAAATAGACGTTATCGAAGCCGACAGCGGTCGTGATCGAGACGCGATTGGTGACTTGGGCAGCCACTTCGCGGGGGACCATCACGAGGCAGACCATGGCGATAATCAACAAGCGGAAGAGTCGCATAGCGTACCTCAGTGGTGCGAGCGCATTCCTGCGGGAACGAGACTCAGCACATAAGCGAGGGTATCAGCGGGGGATTGGGTGTCGCCGTTGATGTGGACCGCGTCGGGGGCAGGTTGCATGACGTGGGCGTCACGGGCATCGCGATTGGCGATCGAATCGTACAGGGCATGTTCGTCGACGCTGTCGCCGCGACCAACGAGTTCGGCACTGCGGCGGCGGGTGCGTTCGGCAATCGAGACATCGAGGTAGATTTTGAGGGGGGCTTCGGGCAGTACAATAGAACCAATATCGCGACCGACCATAACCACGGTGCCGCGCATGCCGATGGCACGCTGTTGGGCGCGTAAGATGACCCGTACTGCGGGATGTCCGGCTGCGGTCGAGACGGCGCGTTCGACGCGTTGTTCGCGGATGTCCCAGGTGACGTCGCGGCCATCGAGGGTAATCGTGTATTGCCGGCCATCGGCGACGGTGGGTGGTTGCACCCCGATATCAATGCGTTCGGCACAGGTAGCAACAGCAGTGCCATCGCTGGGGTCGATACCCGCATCGAGCACGGCGAGGGTCAAGGCGCGATACATCACGCCGGTGTCGAAGTAGACGAATCCGAGCGCAGCGGCCAACGACGCACCCAGTGTGCTTTTGCCGGACCCAGCGGGGCCATCGATGGTGATTGCGCGGGGAGTATTCATGCGACCTCTTGTAACAGACGATACATACGCGATTATACGGTATTGCAGCGCCTCCCCGAGCACAATGGTGGGATGTGCGCCATGACCGCCCTCGTGCCGATGGTGCGCCGTTGGGGGTGGGTTGCGTTGCTGGTCTGTGCCGTGGTCTTGGGAGCGTTGCTGCGCGGGCAGGCCTTGTACCGCTGGGACGGCGTGGCCATGCAGCACCCGGACGAGCGATTTTTGGTGTACACCGCGTATTATGTGTCGGTGCCGCCTGATTTCCGTAGCTACCTGACGACATCGTGTCCACCGACCGCATCGGTGCCGGCGGCACCGTCGGGGAGCGCAGATCGCACGGCGAAGCTTTCCCCTGATGCCGGGAATACCCCATCGACTCCCCCTGCCTGCAATACCCTCAATCCACGCACCCAAGACTGGTCGCGCGTGTTCGTCTATGGCACATTGCCCACCACACTCATGCGTGTGGTCAGCACGGCGGTGTATGGGGCAGACGCCCGGCCGCTGGACATCCGCAATGTGGGCCGAACAATAGCCTGCATCTCCGAGATTGTTGCAATCCTGATGGTCTATCTGCTGGCGCGTGGGCTGACGGTACGCCCGTTGGCTGCCGTGGCGGCACTACTGTATGCGCTCGCGCCGTTGCCCATCCAGCTGAGTCATTTTGCCACGGTCGATGCCATGGCCAGCCCGTGGGTCCTCGCGGCGCTGGCACTCGCGGTACGTCTGCCGCGTCTGCGCTGGCCGGGCTGGGTGGCGCTGGCGCTGTGCATTGCGGTGGCGGCGTCGATGCGCATTACGCTGCTCAGCCTGTGGGTGCTGGTGCCCCTCCACTGGCTAGTTGTACGACAACTACCGACCCGACGACAGGTCGGGCAGGTGGTGCTGGCGGGCAGTCTGTCGCTCGTCGGTTTGTGGCTGTGCGACCCGACGATCTGGAACGGCTGGTGGTTCGACGCGCGCTGGCTCCACGACGTGCTCCTCGCCGGCCGGCTGGTCAATGGGATGGTCGACACGCCGCCGACGTACCAATGGTCGTGGCAGACGCCCTTCGTCTATCCGCTGACGCAAATGGGCTGGTGGGGGATGGGCCCGCTCCTGTTGCTGGCGGCGACCCTGGGCTGGCTCTGGCAGAGTCTGCAGCCGCGCCGGCGGGTCTGGTTGTTGTGGCTGTGGGTGACCCTGTATCTGCTCTGGCAAGGGGCCGTTTTTGGCATGACGATGCGCTACTATCTGCCCGTCTATGGCGCGGCCTGCGTGTTGGCCATGGTCGGGTTGGGTCGGCTGGCACGACCATGGCGGACCGCTGGGCTGACGCTGGTGGTGATTGCGACGGCCGTCATGGCGTGGGGCTGGAGTGGCGTGTATGCAACCGAACACCCACGAATCGTGGCCAGCCGCTGGATGTATGCGCATATCCCTGCAGGGGCGACGTTGGCCGTCGAAGAGTGGGACGATGTCTTGCCGTTGACGTTTTCGCAGAGCGAACGACCGCAGCGCTACACCGTCGTGTCGATGCCGGTCTACGACGCCGACCGGCCGGCCAAATATTTGGCGAACGACCCTGACCGGCGCGGTATCATCGACCTGCTGAATGAGGCGGATTATGTGATTGTGAGCAGTGCACGTGCACAGGCGGTCATCCGCGCAATGCCGGCCCGGTTCCCCATCATGGAGCGCTATTACCGTGCATTGGCGGACGGCTCACTCGGCTTTGTGCCGGTGTTCCGGGCGGAGCGCTGGCCACACATCGGGCCGTGGCAGTGGGATACGCGTCGCGCCGAAGAAGCGTTTTCGGTCTATGACCACCCGCAGGTCGTCATCTACGCCAAAACCACACAGTACAGTCACGCCCGCGCCGTCGCTCTGTTGACCGATCCGCCGCTCTGGAGCAGTGTGGCCGCGGTCGACACCCGCACCTACCGCGCCTGGCCACACCTCGGTGCCGTAGCGACGGCCGATTGGCAGCGTTGGCGTGCACTGCCATTGCCGACGCACATGCCCAGCTGGCTGACGATCCTGTGCGCCATCGGACTGGGAGTCCTCGCTGTGCGGCGCTGGTCGTTACCGTGGGTGGCTGGTATGAGCGCAGTAACCGCGCTCATCGGCTTCGTCCTGTGGTGGGTCGAAGCGCCGGTGGTCGTCCAGCAGATTGCCGTGCTCATCCGGAGCGGCGCCGATCAGCCACTCGACCCGTGGCTGGCCGGTCATCTGCGCCCGGTAGGGTTGCTTGGGTGGCAGGGGATGGCCGTGCTGGGGCAGTATTTGGGGCTGGCGGCCCCATGGGTGCTGGCACTATCTGGCGCACTTGCCGTCACGCTCTGCGCTGCAGCATGGAGTCGCGATGGCGACCGATGGCGTGTGACGGCAGCGCTGGTCGTCCCGATTGCGCTGGCGGGAGCGGTCCAGTCGTTGGGGGTGTGGCGTGACGGGGTGACGCCGTGGCTGTTGGCGTGTAGTGTGGTGGGGATTATCTACGCATGGGCGCTGCGCCGTCCTGATGCGCTAGCGCACATCCGGCGCTGGCTGTGGTGGGGAATCATCCCCGTGCTGGTGATTGCCGCTGCCGTGGTCCGCACACAGAGTTGGCACTGGCCCACACAGGCGCCGTTCATGTGGCTGCTGGTCTGTTGGCCGCTGCTGGTGGGCATCGGCATGCAGGCGCAGGTTGTCTGGCGTGAAGCCCCTGCGCAACGCGGCGTGTTGGCGGCACTGTTGGTGACGAGTACGGGGGTGTTGGGCGCTGCCATCGGTGCGGACCTGCAACTCTGGCTCGTGCTGGTCCCCGTACTGGCTACGACCGGTTGGCTGTTGCGCCACGGGTTATCGCCTGCCTGGGGGTGGGCGATAGCGGTGGCCCTCGGATGGGCTGCGGCCGACCCACGATTGCAGGCACTGCTGTTGCCGTGGTTGGCTGCCGCCGCGCTCTGGTGGGGCCTGAGCCGCGCCGGACCGCGTCTGTACCAAGGCCTGGTAGGCGTCGCGCTGGTGGTGATCGTGGTACTGCTGGTGGCTGTGCGACCGGCCAGCGCCGACCCCCGCGTCGCCCGGGCGCTGGTGGCGTTGGCCGATACCCATCAGGGCGTGTTGGTGGTGGCCGGCGCCGACGATGCAGTGACCGATGCCGTCGCGCGCCGACT
>CAIPUQ010000516.1 GCA_903868295.1 uncultured Roseiflexaceae bacterium | reverse complement strand
TCACGGGCGACGATACCGGTCAAGCAACCGATGGCGCCGGCGGCTTTGGCGAGTTCGTCGACCGGTGTCTCGATGCAGGTAATCCCCAGGCTTTTGTAGAAGGCCAGCGATATGGGGTTGCCGGCTGCCACCAGGAGGGTGTTCGGGGCGACGACAACGAAGTTCATCGCCATGCCGCCGCGGAGCTCGTCGGTATCGGGGGCGAATTGGACGGTCATTCCCCGGGCGCGTAGCGCTTCGACGCCGCGGTGGACCAGCCGCGTCGGCCAGGCGATAGCTAGCGTCGGCGAAATGATGCGCAACATGCCCATCAGATGCATCGTGCCGTAGGGCAGGTCGACGACGATGGCCGTGCGGCCGCTCTGGGCGAGGTATTGTGTCAGCTGTGCAGCGCCGTCGTCATTGGTGCGCAACCCGCGACCGATGATGGCGGTGTCGGGGTCGAGCCACATGAGGTCGGCGCCTTCGAAGGTACCGCGACCCGAGATACTGCGCACGATGGGCACGCCCAAATCGGCCAAGCGGCGGGCTGCTTGGCGTTCTTCGCCGGCCCGGACAGACGATGCGGGTCGCCCGAGGATGGCACCTTCGGGCGTCATGACAAAGACATCTGCCATAAACATCTGATTGGGCAGTGGGATCCCCTGTGGCTCGAGCTCGGTGACGGTCACGCCCAGCCGGCGGTAGGCGTCGGCCATCTGCTGGTGCTGCTGGCGGGCGACGGTCAGGTCGAGTGGGGCAATCATGTTGACTGCATCGGGGTCGAGCGAAGCGGCCAGTTCGGCGCCGGGGCTATGCAGGATGACGTGACGCAGCGGCGCGTATTCGCTGTCGATGCCGCTGTGTGCCCACAAGGTACCCAGTTCTTGGGCGAGGGATGTTGGCCGGGGTCGCCAGCCGCTCCCGCCTTGGGAAGAGTGACTGATATCGGGATTTTTCGTCATCGGGTGCCTCACGGTATTGACTGTTCTCTCCGCAATTATACGGGTGCCCGTGGTATCATGTGCGTATAGAAGCCTTCGGTATTGAAAAGAGGATACCATGTCGATGCTCGATCGCGCCCAGACGCTCTTGCCCGAAATGTCGCGCCTCCGCCGTGACATCCATACACACCCAGAACTGGCCTTCCAAGAAGTACGCACCTCGGCGCTGGTCGCTGATACGCTCCGCGAAATCGGCGGTATCGACGTCAAAACACAGGTCGGAATTACCGGTGTGTTGGGTATTATCGGTACCGGCGACGGTCCGACCATCGGCATCCGCGCCGACATGGATGCCTTGCCCATCCTCGAAGCCAGCGGCGATGCGTTCTCGTCGGTCAATCCCGGCGTGATGCACGCCTGTGGCCATGACTCCCACACGGCGATGTTGCTCGGCGTGGCGCATCTGCTCAAGCAGGAGTTCGCCAAGGGTAACCTGAAGGGCAACGTGCGCTTCATCTTCCAACCTGCCGAAGAAGCCACCGGTGGCAAGCACCAGTCCGGTGCCCCGATGATGATGGACGACGGCGCGCTCGACGGGGTCGATCATATGATTGCCCTGCACGTCGATTCGACCATGCCGGCCGGCAAAATCGGCTTGCGCTCGGGTCCAACCAGTGCCGCTGTCGACAGCTTCAAGGCCTGGATCACGGCCAGCGGTGGCCACGGCGCGTACCCACACATCAGCGGTGACCCATTGTGGATGCTCATCCCCATCATGACGGCCTTGCACGGCATCGTGGCGCGCCGCGTCGACCCCATGCACCCTGCAGTGGTCAGCTTGGGCGTGGTCCGTGGTGGCACGGTGTCGAACGTCATCCCGGCCGAGGTCTACCTCGAAGGCACGTTGCGCAGCCTCGATCCCGATGTGCGCAAACTGTTGGTGCGTGAAGTCGAGAACTCGTGTGCGCTGGCCCGGAACTTCGGCGGCGACTACAAAATCGAATTCGAATACGGCTACCCCAATGGCTACAACGACCCAATGGTGACCGGCTGGATGGACGAAGTCATTACCGGCTTCATCGGGGCCGACAACATCATCCGTGACAAGGGCGGCATGGGCGCCGAAGACTTCGCCTACATGCAGCAGCAGGCCCCCGGCACGATGTTCAACCTCGGCGCCGCCGTGGGTGACAAGCCGCGCGGCCACCACACGCCGGTGTTTGCCATCGACGAGTCGGTGATGCCGTTGGGTGCAGCAGTGCTGGCCGAAACCGCAGTGCGCTTTTTGCGCGGCGAGTTCAAGAAGTAGTCCCCTTTCTCGTTGACACCAATACACGGGGCGTCGCGAGACGCCCCGTTTGTGTGGAGGAACTGATATGACCCAACGACGTGTCGTCGTGACCGCCGCCCTGCGCACGCCCATCGGCAAGTTCGGGGGCAGTTTGAAGGATGTATCGACCATCGACCTCGGTGCGCACATCGTCCGTGCCGCCGTCGCACAGGGTGGCATTGCAGCCCACGATGTGCAACAGGTCTTTTTGGGCAATGTCATCCACAGCGATCTGCGTGACATGTATTTGTCGCGGGCGGTCACCATCGCCGCCGGGTTGGCCATTGACACCCCGGCGATGTCGGTCAACCGTGTCTGCGGCAGCGGCTTGCAGGCCATCATCAGCGCGGCGCAGGCGATTTTGCTCGGCGATATCGACATCGCTGTGGCGGGCGGCGTCGAGTCAATGAGCCGCGCGCCCTATTGGCTGCCCACCATGCGTTGGGGCCAGCGCCTCAATGACGGCGCGGTGCTGGATGCCCTGACCGGTGCAGTCACCGATCCGTTCGACGGGTGCGCCATGGGTGTGACGGCCGAACGGGTGGCGAGCCGTTACGGCATCACCCGAGCCGACCAGGATGCGATGGCGCTGGCGAGTCAACAGCGCGCCGCCGCGGCCACTGCCGCCGGTCACTTTGCTGGGCAAATCGTGCCCATTGACGTCCCTGTCAAAGGCGGGACGCAGACATTCGCCAGCGACGAGGGCATCCGCCCCGAGACGACGTTGGCGGGGCTGGCCAAACTCAAAACAATTTTTGCCGCCGATGGCACGGTCACTGCGGGCAACTCCTCGACCATCAACGACGGCGCTGCAGCCCTGGTGCTGATGGATGAGGCGACGGCTGTTGCCCGCGGCATCCCGATTTTGGCCACGTTGGTGGGCTATAGTCATGCCGGTGTGGATCCGGCGTTGATGGGGATCGGACCGATCCCGGCCATCCAGAAGCTCTTGGCCAAAACCGGCGTCGACCGCGATGCGGTGGGGATCTACGAAGTCAACGAGGCATTTGCGGCGCAGGCCATCGCGGTGACCCGCGAGCTGGGGTTGGACCCGGCCCGGGTCAATCCCGACGGCAGCGGCATATCGCTCGGGCACCCGTTGGGCGCGTCGGGGGCGATTCTGTCGGTCAAAGCTATCCATGCCCTGGCCCGTACGCAGCAACAGTATGCGGTGACGTCGCTGTGTATCGGCGGCGGGCAGGGTATCG
>CAIPUQ010000515.1 GCA_903868295.1 uncultured Roseiflexaceae bacterium | reverse complement strand
CAAATCACGCTGTGCATCACTCATCAGTCCACCGTCTGCCAGAACCGATACGTGCGAGTCAAACGCCACAATCGTGCACCGGTCCTCGCTGCCCAATCGGTTGATAATGCGCTGGGTCGCCGCAATGGCATCGGCTAATTTGCGACCTGCCATTGATCCACTCCGGTCAATCACAATCGCGATGTTCAACGGGATTCGGGGTTGGTTGGTGTTGGTCAGTTCAGGGGCAATCAGTGTTGCGCGTACCATCAGTTCTTGGGCGCGGCCCGCTGCATCGCGTTCGTCGTGCAGGTGCGTTCGATTGGTCATTACACGGAGTTCTGGCATACACTCGTCCTTTCACTGTGCGCTCGTTCTTCTTTCTCTGTGTTGTTTTAACACAACTACGTAAATATAACAGCAATCACTGTAATTGTCAATAGCTTGACGAATGTTACGCAATTGTGGTATTATGAACACATTGAGAGAGACAGCAACCTGGTAGGGTCGCTGTTGGAGCAGAGGAGCGGACGATGTAACAACGCGCATGTGTTCCATATCGGCATACGGATCACGGAACGCAGCAGACAGAAAGGGAGCAACAATGAGCAACAAAATCAACGCAACGCGTTTGCAGTACAACCTAAACCAAGCGCACGACGAAATCACGTCGGCGCTTTCGTATCTGAGTGAGGTCGTCATCCATACCGAGCCGGGCGCTGCCCGCACGGGCTTGAACGAAATCCACGAGCAGTTCGCCCAGCTGTATGCGCAGACACGCAGCATCAAGCGGCGCATCACATTGTGGACAACAATGTTCCCCGAGTTGACCGAGCCCCAAGGACCATCCTTCCGCACCGATGCACACGAGTACTTCGATTTCGATGCCGAGCTCGATGGATACGACGCAGATGATGAGGACGATGACGACGAGGATGATGATGCCTTCTTGGACTTGGACGATGGGCTGAGTGACGAGGGGAGCAGCGCGGCAGACGACACACACGCCACGGCAACCGACTTCGACATGCTCCGGGACGGCCACGACATCCTCCCGCCGCTTGGGGCGTCGTTGAATGACGACGGATATGCGATCGACGATGCTGACATCGGCAGGTTGTTCGATATCAGTGCGGCGAGCGCAGGGGCAGGGGTGCACGAAACAGGGTATCTCGATATCTTTGGCGCATGGATACATGGACGGCGGCCGGGACCATACAAGCGGCCACAACCGCCCGCAGCCGACAATGACCCTGATTACAACGTGCCCGGTTCAGCGCAATGACCACAAAAAACACCCCCGAGCAAAGCTCGGGGGTGTTTTTTGTGTATATCGAGAATTACGGACGACGGCGCAGGATTGCCCCGATGCGGCGAAGCTCACCACTGTCGATAATACGATCATCGCGGAAGTGGATTTCGATGCCTTCTTCGATCACGTACCGGTGCCAGCGTATCTCTTGGGTGCCTTCGGTGGTCGCGGGTACCGAGTAATCTGAGTTGGAATTGCTGACCACACGATTGACATGATGCGTGGCGACAACCTCTTGTGGGACCTCGGCGGCTACCAGTTCTTCGATTGCGACGGTCGCGCTGTTGATGACTTCGTGCAAATCTGCATCGCTCATCCCTGCCATGCGTGCACGGATGACTCGTAATGGCAGGTAGCCTGATTTGAGTCGGGCAGCTGCGAGCAACTGCAACAAATGACGCTCTGTATATCGAGGGGTTCGCACCTTGTCTACAGGTGCGTCAATAAGTCCTTCGTCGGTGTAATACCGTATGGTTCGTTGGGTCACACCAGCGCGATCTGCCAGCTGGCGAATAGTCATGAGTTCGCGGTTCATGGGCTCTACTTTACGGTTCGTAGTATCAACTCTGACGAAATAGTACCACTCTGCATTATGTTAGTCAATAGAGTTCAACTGCGCACAGATGATAGTTTTGTGAAACCAGTGTAAAGAAATTCATTAGATTTTGTCCGTCAATGCCTTGAAGTTACGCACTGCGTACGACCGGTTTGGCGTCCTGGAATCGCAGCACGACCACAGGATCCCCGATATCGATGTCACCGTCGGCAAGTGCCGCCCATTCGACACCATCGATTCTGATGCGAATCTCGGGTGCATCGAGGCGGGCGATGCAGACGCCGCGTTTGCCCACGAGTTGTTGGGCGAGTTCGTTGAGTGTGCTTGGAGCTGACGTAATGAGTCCGTATACTTTTGTACCAACAAAAGCTGTCAAAACCGTAACTATTGCAAAAAAGAGCAGTATCCATGCCCCGAGCGACGGGAACAAGATTGCAACCCCGGCGGTCGCCAGGGCTGCAATCCCGACCCAGAGGATGAAGACTCCGGGCACGAATATTTCGGCGACAATGAGGACTGCCCCCAATACCAGCCAGAAATATGCCGAGTACATGGCTAATCCTTCTTGTTCATCATCTCGGTGATGGCACCGAGTGCGCCTGCAAAGTTCGAGAAATCAGTCGGCACCACGATCATGCGTGCTGCGGGTGAATCGCCGAGTTTTTGGAGGGCATCGATGTATCGCTGTGCGATGAAGTACTGCAACGCTGCTTCAGGCTTGCCGACGGATTCGACCAATAGACGCGTCGATTCGGCTTCGGCGCCGGCGAGGCGTTCGCGGGCTTCGGCCTGCAGGCGCGCCGCTGCCAAGTTACCTTCGGCCTCGAGGATTTTGGCCTGCTTGAGGCCTTCGGCATTGAGAATCTCGGCTTGTCGGAAGCCCTCTGCCTCGAGGATTTTGGCGCGCTTTTCGCGGTCGGCCGTCAACTGCTTGGACATCGCACGGGTAATGTCTTCGGGTGGCAACACATCCTTGATTTCGACCCGGGTGACTTTGGTGCCCCATGTCTGCGTCGCGTGATCGAGTGCCGACAATAAGCGCGTATTGATTTCGTCACGCTTGGCCAAAACCTCGTCGAGCTCCATACTGCCGATGGCGGTACGCAAGTTGGTCAACGCCAAGTTGATAATCGATGCTTGCAGGTTAAACACTTGATATGCGGCAAGCTGTGTCTCGTAGACCTGATAGAACAGCACACCGTCGACGCGTACCGTCGCGTTGTCACGTGTGATGACGATCTGCGATGGGATGTCGAGGACCTGCTCTTGGACATTGACTTTGCGGCCAATCATGTCGATGAACGGGATGATGATGCTCAGGCCGGGCTTCAAGACCATGCGAAACTTACCGAAGCGTTCGATGGTCCACTCATATCCTTGCGGGACTATTTTGACGCCCGTGATGACCACGGCTATTGCCACAAAGACGATGACACTCAAACACAAAAGAAGAAAATCCATACGAGCTCTCTTTCACACGGGGGACGATTACCACTCATACTCCAGCGTAGCATACACAACGGTCACAAATGTGGTCATTCGTCGCGGAACGCACTCCGTGCCGTCGCTTGATTACAGACGTAGAGATGGACCAAGCGATCAACGTTCCAATCTTGTTGGATTGTGTTCTGCTTTGTTAGAGCGACGGGACGAACGCGCGTGTACCCCTGAGCCGAAAAGCTGGAAGCGAGGAAGGTACGCAATTGCTGCCACGCCTTGCCCTGATTGCCGCCTTTTTTGATTTCTTCGACACTCGTGATAAAGGCATGCCCCTCGCCCTCGTAGATGGTGATTTCGTTGGGGATGCCGGCGGCGTTCAAACCTGCTTCGAGGCCAGTGACTTCGCTGATGGGGATCATCGTATCGTCGGCCCCAAAAATGCCGAGCACCGGCCCATTCAGTGATTTGAGCAGCGCGGGGTCAGTGATTGTAGACCCATAAAAAATCGCTGTGGCTTTGATGGCCGGGGTTTGGATGCCGTAGCGGAGTGCTGTTCCACCGCCGAAGCAGAAGCCCATGATGGCGATGCGGTTGCGGTCCACAAAGGATTGATTGGTAGCCCACTGCATTACTGAATCAATGTCGCTGTCGATTTGGGTCGTTGGGGTCGACGACACTTGGTAGATGGCTGTGGGGATCCAGCTTGTCGTGTTGCCGCGCATCACATCCGGTGCGATCACGACGTAGCCGTCTTTCGCCAATTCATCTGCTTTGCCGATGATTTCTTCTTTGAGACCCCACCATTCGTGCACCATGATGACCACGGGGAACGGGCCTTCGCCGTCAGGTTTGCTGACATAGGCACGCACCGCTGGGTTGGTGCCGTTGGGGATAATCGTGTTGGTCATGTTGTCGACTTTGCCCACTGCCATGGCGCGGTCGACAACAATCGAAGCCACCAGTACCAACACGAAACCGACAATGATCCCGACGGTCCACGAAGCAATAGAAATGATTTTAAGCATGCACATCCCTCCAATACGCTAATTCCGGGGATTAATAGATTTATCCTACCACGCATCTTCCAGGGGGTACTATGGTTCACGTTCGTAGACGGTGATATCGGTGGTTCCGGTTGCAGTCGTGCTCAAAACAACCTGGTAGCCGAGATCACCTCGAGTCACTCGCCATACGATCAGGGCAGGAGCCTGCGAAATACGCTCGATGCGCCAGCCCTCGGCACGGAGGATCGGTGCATACGCTGCAGCGACTACCGTTGGAGTGTCGGCATGCTCCGCCAAGAGTGCACCGCCATACATGCGGCGTGTGGTGACAGCCTCGGGGAGTGTGAACGTCTCGAGCATCGTCAGCGCGCATGGCTTTGAGATGCGCGGCACAGGATCAGGCCAGGCGATGCGTCGGTATGACCATGTGTATGCATCGGTCCGGGTGGTGTTATCTGGCAACAGGATGCGCCCGGCACCCTGTGCATCGAGAGCTGTCATCTGCCCCGCACGGATTTCGGCCGTGCCGGAATAGCCCTGCCATAACGTGCCACCATCATTACTCTGGGTTGTACCGTCGGTGACCGCCGTATATCCCGGTTGCGGGCCGACAATCCCCCCTGCAGAGAGCGTCGGAATAACCGTCGCTGTCTGCAGGCAATCGCCAGTGACAATGGCGCTCCGTTCACCGGTAGTTTGAATGGTCACCGTACCGCCATTGGCTGCCAGCCAAGCCGGCGCATAGTCGGGGGATGCAGAGAGTGTCGTGTGTGTCGTCGCACCATCAAATGCGGTCACCAGACGCAGGACCACTCCCGCCGATGTGCGCATTTCGAGCGTTGTTTGCTCGTGCACTTCAGGGTCGGGGAGGGTGTATGACGCAATTTGTGTAGTTGAAGCGCAGGCACACAGCGCGTACAGAGAAATCAAAAAAATGACGTACTTCGTTTTCATACGGTACGTAACCAGCGTGCCATGAATAGATTATCGTCCAACGCAAAGCCCAACGACTCGTAAAAGGGGACGACGTGTGCATTGTTGTTGACCACCAGGAGGTTCAATTTTTCGCATCCTGCTGCGGTCAATCGTGCTACCAAAGCCTGGACGAGGCGTGCCCCGTAGCCGTTGTGTTGGTGGTCGTGGCGTACCGCCAAATGGTTGATCCAGCCACGCCGGCCATCGTCGCTGCCCAACACGGTGCCGATGATGGCGCCGTCGGCGGCGCACAGCGCGAGTGCAAATCGCCCCGAGAGCGCGATGTGGCGGCGTAATCCCGTCGGTGTGTCGGTTGGGCTGATACGCAGCGGTGCGTCGCGCCAGAGGGCCATCATTTCGTCGAGATCGGATTCGACGATGGAGCGGATGAATGTCCCATCGGGGAACTGTTCTGGCTCCATCCAAGCCTCGTAGACCCCAACCAATTGCAACCACGGCGGCGTCGCCTGACTATTGCGGCGGATGTCCATGCCCAATTTGCGCATGACCGCCTGTGAGGCGTGGTTGTCGTAGTCGGTAGTGGCGATGACCCGTTCGATACGCAACTCGTCCATGGCATAACGGACCAAGAGTTGTCCGGCCTCGGTGGCATAGCCTTGGCGTTGATAATTGGGGTGCACCATCCAAAAGAGGCCCATCTCGGCCCGGGTGCGGCCATCGTCCGGACCAATCCCTGCTTGCCCATAAACATCGAGGCAGGGGACGAGTCCAACCGAACCGATGTATGTATTCGATTCGGTCAGTACCAAGGCCCGATCGCCATACGGTGGCTGATCGAGGCGCGCAAGCTGCTCGTGATTGGCGCTGACCCAGGCGAGCCAGGCCGTGCGGCGTTCGTGCACCGCTGGCGAAAGCGCTGCGAGGTCGGTGCTGTCGTCGAACAACTGCACAATCCCCGGCAGGTCGGAATGCTGGTATGGCCTGATGTGGACCCGTGCGCCGTGCAGGGTAGGCATTGTACGCATGTTACACCCCGGTCATAAGTGCGGCGACATCGGCAAGTGCTTTGAGGCCAGGATGATCAACGGACGATGGAGATTCTGCCAGCTCCTGCACGAAACACGCCGCGATGACCTGCCTCCCATCGGGTGCGGTCAGGATGCCGCAGTCGTTGCGGAGGTCGTCGTCCGACCCAGTCTTGCCGGCGTACGTCCAACCGGTGGGAATGCCGCGGGGGAACCCGACGCGGTCGAGCTGCTGGGCCAATGTGTCACGCAGGAACTGATTTGTCGCGGCAGTGCCGATCTGCCCGGTGGCAATGCTCTGGAGCAGATGTACCGTGTCGCGGGCTGTCGTGACGCCCAGACCCCAGGGCAGGCAGTCGGGCGTATTGGGAGTAAACACCTTGCGATTGAGGCGAGTCTGGGCCATTCCGAGGGTTTGGATGCGTTCGTTTATTTTTTCGATACCAAGCATATCAATCATCATATTAGTTGCTGTATTGTCAGAAATAATAGTCATAAGTACAGCCAAATCGCGCACGGTTGGAGCGATGCCGCCGTCGAGGTAACGTAGCACGCCCATGCCAGGGACGACTGCGGCGTGGTCGAGCGGCACGCGTTGCTCCCAGCTGAGCTGGCCGGCGTCGACGAGCAGGGCTGCGTGTACGAGGATGGGCAGTTTGATGATGCTAGCGGTCTTGACGGGCCGATCGGCGTGATAGGCGATCGGGGTGCCGTCGAGCGGTTGCCAGAGGAGGGAAATATGGGCTTTGTATTGCCCTTCGAGTGAGCGTAGTGTCGGCATGGCGGATACTCCGAAAAAACCCATTGCCTGGGGTGGATGCAATCCACAGCGCCAGACAATGGGTACGGGGAGGGCCTAGTACGAGCGGGCAAAGACGACGGTCTTGGTGGCAGGGCGACCGGTGTAGATGCAGGTGCCCGACCCGCCGGGTTGGTCGTTGGGGATGCAGCGGATGGTGGCGCGGGTTTCTTCTTTGATGCGCTTCTCGTCGGCGCTGTCACCATCCCACCAGCAGACTGCGAAGCCCGTCTCGATGGCTGCTTTGAGCTCGTCGTAGCTGGTGACGGTGGTGGTGTGATCGGCACGGAACGTGAGGGCGCGCTGGTAGAGCGCGGTTTGGATCTCGGCGAGCAGGGCGACGACGCGCTCGGTCAGGCCGTCCTGGGGGACGAAGCTCTTGCCGTCGCGGCCGGGGATGTCGCGGCGTGCCAAGGCGACCGAGCCCTTTTCGACGTCTTTGGGGCCGACTTCGATGCGCACGGGCACGCCCTTGACTTCCCATTCGTTGAACTTAAAGCCTGCAGTGAGGTGTTCGCGCTCGTCGATTTTGAAGCGGATCGTGCCCTTCCAGCCGGTGGTGATGCGCTTGACGGCGTCCATCACGAGGGCTTTCTCGGCGTCGTTTTTGTAAATGGGGACGACGATGACCTGGATGGGGGCCAAGCGCGGTGGCACAATCAGACCGTCGTCGTCGCTGTGGGCCATGATGAGTGCGCCGATGAGGCGCGTGCTGACGCCCCAGCTGGTGGTCCAGGCGTGTTGGACGGTATTGGATTGGTCGGTGAACGAGATGTCGAAGGCTTTGGCGAAGTTTTGGCCCAGATTGTGGGACGTGCCGGCTTGCAGGGCGCGGCCGTCTTGCATCATGGCTTCGACGCAGTAGGTGCGCAGGGCGCCGGGGAACTTCTCGCTGTCGGTTTTGAGGCCGCGCAGGACGGGCAGAGCCATTTCTTTTTCGATGAAGTCGGCATAGACGTCATCGAGGATCATCAACGTTTCGGTCTCGGCCTCGGCCTCGGTGGCATGGACGGTGTGACCTTCTTGCCAGAGGAACTCGGCGGTGCGCAAGAACGGCCGGGTACGCATCTCCCAACGCATGACATTGGCCCACTGGTTGATCAGGATGGGCAAGTCGCGGTACGAGCGGACCCATTTGGCGTAGAAGTAGCCGATGATGGTCTCGGAAGTAGGACGGATGACGTAGGGCTCGGTGAGCTCTTCGCCGCCGGCGCGGGTGACTTCGGCGACTTCGGGGGCAAAGCCCTCGACGTGCTCGGCTTCTTTGGTCAGAAAGCTCTTGGGGATGAGCAGGGGGAAGTAGGCGTTGACATGGCCGCTCTCTTTGATGCGGCTGTCGAGGCCGGCTTGAATGCTTTCCCAAATAGCATAGCCAGTGGGTTTGAAGACGATACAGCCACGCACGACCTCAGCGTAGTCGGCCAGGTCGGCTTCACGGACGATATCGAGGTACCACTGTGAATAGTCTTTGGCGCGGGGCGTTATTCCGTCTTTGGCCATGATGATGTGTCCTTTGTTATTGCGTTAGGTCGTCATTGTACCATGTGGTGTTTTTGGGCGACTGCGCATTATGCGTCGAGGCGCGCTTGGAGGGCGGCTGTCGAGCGCTGCAGGTCCCCATCGGCACGGAAGAAGGCACTGCCGACGACCACATCGTCGACGCCGGCGGCAGCTACGGTGGCGATGGTATCGAGGGCGATACCGCCGTCGACCTGGATCTGTGTCGATAGCCCGTTGGCGTCGATGTAGGCGCGCAGGGTGCGGATTTTGGCGGTCGACTGTGGGATATATTGTTGCCCGCCGAAGCCCGGATTGACGGTCATCATGAGCACGGTGTCGATGCTATCGAGGATCTCGTAGAGCGATTGCAACGGGGTGGCCGGATTGATGGCGACACCGACATGTGCGCCGCAGGAGCGGATGAGCTGGATGGTGCGGTGTAGGTGTGGGGACGCTTCGACGTGCACACTGATGTGATTGGCGCCGGCCTTGGCGAAGGCCTCGACATAGCGTTCGGGTTCGACAATCATCAAGTGGGCATCGAGGTAGGCTGTTGGGCCAAGGGCGCTGCGGAGGTGCGCAAGCACAGGCATCCCAAAGGTGATGTTGGGTACAAAGCGGCCGTCCATGACGTCGTAATGCAGGCGATCGCCGCCGGCTGCGAGTGCGGCTGCGGCGTCTGCGCCGAGCGTGGCAGCATTGGCCGAGAGGAGTGAGGGGCTTAGGCGGATGGAGCGGTTGACCGCACGGGCATACAACATAGCGAGGCTCGCTTTTCTATGACAGCAACGTATGAGGAGCGATGGTGCGCCCCTCGTGGGCAGATCGATATGCGCCATGGACCAGCTGCAGCGTGGCGATGTTGTCGCGCGCGCTGGTGATGGGGGCGGTGCCGGTTTGGATGGCGTTCATGAGGCTGGCCATTGGGCCAATAAAGGCATCGGGGATCCACAAACCCGTCAGGGGGATATCGACCAACGGATCACCGTGACGGGCATAGGCCAGCGTATCGGTGCGGCCGTGCGGGTAGTCGTACATGGACCCGATGGTGCCGCTGATAATGCCCGTTGTGCCGAGAAAGCGGAACGTGGCAGCGGTGGCGTGCGAGGCGTCGTGGTGATTGACCATCACGCTCGCCTGTAGCCCGTCGGCATAGTCGAGGATGGTAATGGTCTTGGTT
>CAIPUQ010000514.1 GCA_903868295.1 uncultured Roseiflexaceae bacterium | reverse complement strand
CGCTGGGGGCGGGGCGGTCCTGTACCATGGCACATCTCTCTTCTGACAATTTTCTGTATTATAGCGTGCTGCCTGCAGCAACCGGTATGCAATCAGCACTCACCGATACCTCTACACCTTGACTGTTGGGCGATACTCGCCCCAGATGCCGCGCAACACGCCGCACACCTCGCCCACGGTCGCATTGAGCGCCAGGGCAGCCCGCATCGGGTGGAGCAAATTCTCGGTTCCGTGGGCGACGCGGGCTATTTCGGCCAGCGCGGCCTGGACAGCCGGTTCGTCGCGGGTCGCACGGACCCGGGTGATACTGGCGATTTGTTCGGCTCCGACTCCTTCGTCCGGTCGGAACACCGGGATGGGGGCATCACTACGGTCCGTGAACTTATTCAGTCCGACAATCACCTGCTCGTGGGACTCGATATTGCGCTGATACGCATAGGCAGCATCGGCGATGGCTGCTTGGACCCAGCCTGCTTCGATGGCTGGGACTGCCCCGCCCATCGCATCGATATCGGCGATGATCAGCTTCGCTTGTGCTTCGAGTTCGTCGGTCAGTGCTTCGATGAGGTACGAACCTGCCAATGGGTCGGCGCTACTCGCGACACCGCTTTCGTAGGCGATGATCTGCTGCGTGCGCAACGCCAACGTGGCTGCTTGTTCGGTCGGCAACCCGATCGCCTCGTCGTAACTGTTGGTATGCAGGCTCTGTGTGCCACCGAGCACCGCAGCCAGCCCTTGCATAGTGGTGCGGACCACGTTGTTGAGTGGTTGCTGCGCCATCAAGCTCGAGCCAGCCGTCTGCGTGTGGAAGCGCAGCATCAGGCTTTGTTCTTTCTGTGCGCCGAACCGTTCTTTCATGATGGTCGCCCATAGCCGCCGGGCAGCGCGGAATTTGGCGATTTCTTCGAGAAAGTTATTGTGACACGCAAAAAAGAAGCTCAAGCGCGGCGCAAACTGATCCACGGCCAGACCTGCAGCTTGAGCTGCAGCCACATAGGCGATCCCGTTGGCCAAGGTAAACGCGATTTCTTGCACCGCGGTACAACCCGCCTCGCGCATGTGATAGCCCGATATCGAAATCGTGTTCCATTTGGGGATGCGTTCGGCACAATATGCAAACGTATCGGTGACGAGGCGCATCGACGGCCGTGGCGGATAGATATAGGTACCTCGAGCCGAATATTCCTTCAAAATATCGTTTTGGATGGTCCCACCCAACGCCGATGCAGGCACCCCCTGGCGCTCCGCTGCCAACTCGTACAGCAGCAGGAGAACCGCTGCGGGTGCATTGATGGTCATCGAAGTGGTGACCTTGTCGAGGGGAATCTGATCAAAAAGCGTCAACATGTCGTCGAGCGAATCGATGGCGACACCGACTTTGCCCACTTCGCCGTCGACCCGTTCGTCGTCCGAATCGAGGCCGAGTTGGGTCGGCAAATCAAACGCAACCGACAAGCCTGTCTGACCCTGTTCGAGCAGATACCGGTATCGTTCGTTACTGGCGCGGGCCGAGGCATACCCTGCGTATTGCCGCATGGTCCAGTAGCGACTACGGTACATCTCGGGGTACACGCCGCGCGTATATGGGTATTGGCCAGGGTCGTTTTGCGGAGCAGCGACATCCTCGGCCCGATACAGTGGCTTAATGGGAATCCCCGAATCAGTCGTATGCGCCATCGTGCGTTCCTTTGCTGAGCCAGATAAATCTACTATAACACGGTCACAATCCTGCGCAGGGCAACGGACGACGGACACACGCAGGGGCCCGGGTGATTGAGTATAATACGACTACTTGTAGCAGCAGGTGTATATGCGTCCGCACAGTGTGGTACCGATGAGTGTCTGGGCGCTCGTTGTGATGGCCTTTGTCAATATGATATGGGGAGCAGCCTACCCCATTACCAAACCAGCACTTCTCGACATGCCTCCCATTTCATTCGCATTTTGGCGCTTTGTCGTCGCATTGACCGTGTTGATCCCGCTGGCCCCGCGTGCAACCTGGGTGCTCATCACCGGGCCGGAACGCAAGCGCTTTTTTGTGATGGGGCTGATTGGCTTCTGCATTACCCAAATCACCCAAGTCGAAGCACTCACCCTGAGCCCCTCGACACACATCGCCCTGCTTTCGGCCACGACACCGCTTTGGGTGGCTGGGCTTGCGCACGTCATGCTGGGTGAACGCATCACGCGCCGCATGATGCTCGGGATCTGCATTGCAATCTGTGGCATGATTTTGGTGCTCAATCCCGAACGCAGTGGTTCGGTCGGTCTCGGCGCAATAATCGGCTACGCAATCTACATCGTCAGCGCGTTCTGTTGGGGAATGTATACCGTTATGGGACGTTCCCTCATGCAGACGCACCCACCGGTGCCAGCGACGGCTGCCGCAACGTTCTATGGGGTTGTCTGTCTGTTGCCCTTTGCCATCGGCGAATATGCGTTCGGATTGGTGACGAACATAACGGTTGCAACGGTATCTGGTATTCTCTACACAGGGTTGATGGTAACCGTTGTTGGATATCTCGCGTTATTCTGGGCATTACAACGTACGACGT
>CAIPUQ010000513.1 GCA_903868295.1 uncultured Roseiflexaceae bacterium | reverse complement strand
GTGGGTCTCGCGTTGGCAGCAACGTGCATACACGCAGGTAGATGGTACTTGCGCGCCCCTCATCACTTTCTCATTCGCGTGCAGTCTCTGCCGGTGGGCCGCATTTATGGTGTATCTCACATCGACGTTGAACTACACGCATTGCGCAGATTACTGATTATAGTGTTTACCATGTCATTAATCATTCCTGCCGGTATTTCCATCGATGGGTTGAACCTTGAAGATGCTCAAGTCGATTGTTCGCAATGTGGTCGTCGGACGTTTCCTCATTCAACGTGTCTATGTGTATTGTGTGGCCGCAACCACCGCAAACAAGGTCAATGTCCCAAGCGGAGGGTGACAGAAGCTTCATGTCCCGGAGCTGCGATGTCTGATTTGATACCAGATGTTGTGGCCATCGGAGGCTTGGACCTTCCCGCTGCCCGTGTCCTGTGCCCTCAATGTGGTGTTCGAAAGTTTCCCCATTCGGCATGTCGATGTTTATTGTGTGGCCGCAGTCACCCAAAGCAAGGTCGTTGTCCAAAGCGCAGAGTCAATTTTCTCAGAGCTGCAATGTCAGATGTGATTCCTGATGTTGTGGACATCGGAAGCATGGACAACGCGTGTACGTATTGTGGCTCGCGAACATTTCCCAAAGAGTATATCAGCTGCTGTGCCAAGGGATCCATTCAGTTGCCGTCTTTTCCGGAAGTGCCTGCTGAATTGTCTGCAGCCATATTGAATCCGCACGTTCTGCAAAACATCCGAATGTATAACATGTCATTTTCCATGGCTTCTATCGGTCACAAGAACAAGTCATTGCCAGGAGGATGTTTTATATTCGGTGGCAAGACCATTCATCGCATCGGCAACTTGCAGCCGTCTCCCGGTTGCGCCCCCGCGTTCGCGCAAATATTCACGATGGACGTTGAGCATGCTACAGATCGCAGGCGCGGTTTATTCGGCGACTCAGACTTACAACAGAATGTGTTAACGCGTCTGCACCTGCTTCTGCTTCAATACAATCCTTGCGCCCGACAGTTTGCGCAGGCGGCTCGAGATACCACTCCAATGTTGGTGTGGCGATGTGAAGATGATATATCTACAATGCAGATGGGGTCTATGATTACGGAGCCCGGGTCGCAGCGCGACATCATCATCAAACGCACTGACGGTGTAATTCAAAGTATCGACGATGGACATCCTTTGTACCATCCTTTGGCGTATCCGTTGTTATTCCCGCTGGGATCACGCGGCTGGGATGATAAACTGCGAGTTCTTTCCGTTGATCATCAGCATGAACGCATTGTGTCCCTGTGTGAATGGGGACGTTATCATTTAATGCATCGATCTTTCCCAACGCATTTGCAGCAATGTCAGCGTCTGAGTTTGGAATTTTATTGCGACATCTGGGCTCAGGTAGAAGCCCGCAACGCTCACTTTCATCGATCTCCGGCACAGCAAGCCAAATATCGCGCAGCCAGAGTTGCAGCAGTGGAGGATCAACTGGCTGCACGCATTCGTCCTGATGAAATTGGGCAACCCGTAGTGCGGTTACCCAGTTCATTTGTTGGCAGTGCCCGTTATTATCAGCAGCTGTACATGGACGCCATGGCGTTGCCGAAGAAATATGGCAAACCGGACATATTTTTGACCATGACGTGCAATCCGCATTGGCCTGAGATACGTGCTGCAATCCCTGCCGACTCGCATTATCGGCACCACCCGGATATTGTTTCCCGTGTTTTTATGCTCAAGTTGCGAGCTCTGATTGCTGATATAGTGGTCAAGGAAATATTTGGCCCAGTATGCGCGTACATATACAGAATTGAATGGCAAGCCCGAGGACTCCCCCATGCTCACATGTTGTTCATTTTGAAGGACAAGATTCTGTCCGCCAGGCATATCGACGCCGTCGTTACAGCCGAGGTGCCCAATCCCTCCTCGGACCCGGTGTTGCACGAGTTGGTGACGAAGCACATGTTGCATCCGCAGTGTGATATTGATGATTCGTTGGGCTGCCGAAGGGACAACAAGAATGAAGTGTGTCCGTGCGTGCGTTATTATCCGAAGGACATGAGCCAGGATACTGTCGTATTTCCGGACGGGTATCCACGTTACCGCCGTCGTGGCAGGTGGACTACGAAACGTCGCTGTGGTACAGTAGTGACCGATAATTGGGTGGTCCCTTACAATGCGTATTTGTTGCGACGTTATGGCTGTCATCTGAACTGCGAAATATGTGCACATTTTCGATCGTTCCGCTACATATACAAGTACACGTATAAGGCCCCAGACCATACGGCTGTTGCTATAGATGAAATTGAGGCGCATTTGAGCGGACGTTTGTTGAGTGTTTCCGAAGCTGTGCATCGTCTGCTGGAGCTGCCGCTACATAAGGAATACCCCAGTGTGTATAGATTGGACATCCATCTTCCGCATCAGCAGCAAATGATATTTGATCCGACTCAAGACGAGGACACTTTGCTGCAACAGCTAACAACAACAACATCAACTCTAATGGGTTGGTTCGCACTTAATGCCGTGGACGAATTTGCCAGAACGCTGTTGTACCCCGACGTACCCGCTCATTATATTTGGTCGGACTCGCGCTGGCAGCAACGTGCATACACGAAGGTAGATTGTCCATGTGCGACTCTCATCACATTCTCATACGCGTGCAGACGCAGCCGGTTGGCCGCATTTATGGTGTATCTCACAACAACGTTGAGCTATTTGCATTGCGCAGATTACTGAACGTAGTGAAAGGCGCTGCATCGTTCGAAGATCTCGCAACTCATGCAGGTGTATTATACAGTACATTCCGGGAGGCGTGCATGGCTCATGGCTTGCTTGATAATAACATGGAACACGTTGATGCTCTGCGAGAGATTATTGACAGCACGGTATCGATGGACATTCTCAGGATACAATTTGCTCGCATATTAGTGCACGGCGCCCCGAGCGATGCTCAGTCGTTGTTCAATCAATTTGTGGACGATTTATGCAGTGCGGACGATGGCGACAATTCGATTGATGTGGCATTGTTGGCCATAGAAAATGAAATGAATGCACTGGGACGGTCGCTGTCTGATGCAGACTTTGGTTTTGTATTGCCAGATGCTTTCACTTTGCCTACCAGGCATCGAAAACGCCACCGTGCGGATGCTGCTTTCTCAGTGCAGGACGCTCAACGTCAACGTGACATTCTGCTGCCCATGTTTTCGGACGAGCAATTGCAAGCGTTGCAAAGTGTTGTATCAGCCATCACTGCCCGCAGTGGCTCCAATGTGTTCGCTGTGATCGCTTCAGCTGGATGCGGCAAAACCGTATTTGCCAATGGATTGGCAGCATATCTCAGAGCTGAAAAACGCAAGGTCATGTGTGTCGCTGCCAGCGCTATGGCGGCTGCACTTTTATCGGGAGGAACGACAGCTCATTCTGCCTTTCATATTCCGATTCCGACTCACGAAGCCTCGGTGTGCCATTTAACAGCGCAGGAACGCGCTGATTTGAGAAACGTAGATCTCATCATTTATGATGAATGTTCAATGGTACACGCTCATGTTGCAGACACTTTGGACAGGTCCTTATGTGACCTGATGGGCTGCGCCCGGCCTTTTGGAGGCAAGGTTGTCGTTTGGATGGGAGATTTTAAACAATTGCTGCCCGTTGTCCGATACGGCTCAGGTCAAAACTACACCATTCAGACATGTGCGTGGTGGCGTCAAGTTCAACTGCTGCACTTCAGCACCAATTACAGAGCAATTCAGCATCCCGCATACGTATCTTTCTTGGAGCAAGTGGGCAATGGCGCCATGGACTTTGTAGCGTTTCCACCACAGAACATTGTGAGTAATTTCGACGATTTGATTCAAGTGGTTTATGGCTCACAATTTCAACACGATCACCAAATATTGGCTCTGACTTTGGAGACATGTGATGCCATTAATGCCATGTGCTTTCAAAAATTACCGGGAGACATGCAAGTGTCCAACGCTGCAGATTCATACGTAGATTGTGGCTCTCCTGATGATTTTCCCCCGGATTATGTTGACACATTGGCTATGAAAGGAGCTCCACCTTCAAAACTGCAGTTGAAAAAGGGCGCCAAATATATGTGCATACGAAACTTGGACCCTCGCCGTGGCATTGTGAATGGCACCATGATGGAACTCATTTCCATAGCGCGTAAGTTCTTGCAGTTCCGCATATTGTCAGGCAAGAGTGCTCACAGCATTGAAATCATGACCAAATCAGTATTCACGATCACGCCTGAAGCATCTGGATTGCCATTCACCGTGATTCGCCGACAATATCCTGTTATTCCTGCATACTGCTTGAGTGTGCATAAAGCTCAGGGGCAAACAATCGCCAAATTGGGTGTTATTTTTGAAAGCGACCCGTTCACTCACGGACAACTCTATGTGGCGTTGTCGAGGGTGTCTGGATGGCTTAGCATATATGCATATTACCAAGGTGACAACATCAAGAATTGCGTGCTGCGACATTTGGTACGTTGAGATGAATTTACATAACACACTCAGCTCAACTTCAGCACAGCAGCTTCAGCATCACATCAGCGTCATCAGCAACAACTGTGCAGTCTGCGCAGCAGCTCATTCAGCTCAGCAGCATCACCAGCCCAGCGCTGCGCAGCAGCTCATGCAGATCAGTTTCAGTAGTACAACTTCAGCATCAGTGCAGCGCAGCAGCTCATTCAGCTCAGCTTCAGCAGGACAACATCATCATCACTGCAGCGTCAGCAGCAACACCTGCGCAG
>CAIPUQ010000512.1 GCA_903868295.1 uncultured Roseiflexaceae bacterium | reverse complement strand
GTGCAGCTGCATCACAACAAAGTCTTTATCAAGCCGCCCGAGAAGGGCTCGCCGTTCCCGATGCACCAAGACCAGCCGTTCTTCCCACATGACAACGACAGCATGATCGCCGCGGTGGTGCATTTTGACGATGCCCCGCTCGAAAAGGGCTGTATTCGCGTGGTCCCCGGCAGCTACAAAAAAGGCCCCATCCCGCATCTACCCGAAGGCGCATGGCATCTGCCGTTCGACCAATACCCGCTCGAATCGTCGGTTGCCTGTCCTGCCCAAGCGGGCGATGTGCTGTTTTTCAGCTATCTGACCATCCACGGCTCGGGCGTCAACACCAGCAACGAAGCGCGCACCACCATGCTCATCCAGATGCGCGACCCCGAAGACCAGCCGACCGTGATTACCCACCTCTCACGCGGCCAAGGCATGATGCTGCGCGGTGCTGATCCGACCGCAACGGCCGGTTCGAACGTCGAGTGGAGCCTGTCGACCCCCAAACCACAGAGCGCCATGGGCGGCATGGGCATGGGTGGACCGGCGATGGGTGCCATGGGCGAACCGAAAAAAGGGATGTAACGCAGATTTCTGTGAGCGGGGTTTTTGAGCGGGGTTTTTGAGTAGGGTTTATTGCAATAAACCCTGCTCAATCGTTCTGCAAATCCCGTTTAATCCTCCCGCGGCTGCCACAGCGGCGATTGTTGTGCGGCATCGAAGCCCTGTGTCGTCGGCGTCATCTGCCAGACTTCGAGGGAAGTGAGGGTGGTCGGCGCGCCGATGGTGATGCCGTAGAGTGCCGTCTGGCCTGCATATGCCGGGTATTCGGCGACCATCGTTTGGCGATTGTTGACGAAAATTTCCACCACAAACGCATCGATAAAAATCCGAATCTCGACATCCTCGTCCGCATCGAGCTGAGTCATGGCAAAAGGCGCTTCTGCGCTGCCCAGCCGGATCGTGCCGGTCTCGGGCCGGAAGACGAGCGGCAACCCATGCCCCGCATCGTCTGCACACAGTACAAAACCGAATAGCTTGCGCAACGCCTGCTGGCGCGTCAGGCAGATGCGGATTTCGACCGCCTCGTGTGCGTAATCGACGAGCCGCTGCACGCCGACTGGGTTGCGCGCCAGATTCGTCTGCGGCGTCCCCAGATCGACGTCGTGCAGCACGACGGGGCTGTGGCGTAGCTTCTGTAACTCGCGCAACGGGGCGATCCGAAGCGTGCCGTCGGCCGCCAGTGTCAGTTCACGCGGCAGGGATTGGATGGTGCGTTTGTCCATCGTGCCATCGTCGCGCCCAAGGGTTGCCAACCAGGCCCACATGACGCGCCGGCCGTCGGGGGTCAGTACGCTTTCGGGCGCAAAAAAATCGACGCGCCACTGCTGCATGCCAAACAGACTCTGCTCCTCGCGGCGGGCGTTGAGCCGGCCATGGGTGTGTGGCATAAATTGCTCTTTGGTCGCATCCCAATCGCCGATGTAGTAGCGGCAGCCGATGTGGTGGCTGATGCACAGCAGCATCCATTTGTCGCCAATGGGGAAGAAATTCGGGCACGAGACATCTTCGCCGTAGGCCACATCGGGCAGATCGTGGGCCAAGAAGTCGCCCACCAACGTCCAGGTGCGCAGGTCGGTAGATTTGAACAGTGGCGGGTTTTCGCCACCCGATATGGCGTAATAG
>CAIPUQ010000511.1 GCA_903868295.1 uncultured Roseiflexaceae bacterium | reverse complement strand
TGCGCTCCCTGATGAAGAAATCAGCGTGTGCGGTGGCGTATCGAGCAGTGCACAGGCTGCCACAAGAGTAGCGGTGGCGGGGACTCGGCTCTGCCAGAGGATATCTTTGTAGCGGTCGGTCCAGCGTGTACCCGCGATGGATGCACCGACGAGATTGACGATAGCGTCGCAGCCGTGCAGTGCGGCAGCAGTGGCTCGAACGTCGTGGGGGAGCCATGGTGCAACGGTGACCGTGGCAGGCAGGCGATTACGCTGAGATGGATTGCGGCTAAACGCGACGACGCTGTCGCCACGTGCGATGAGCGCATGGCAGAGAGCGGTTCCAATCAATCCGGTTGCCCCGGTGACGGCAATACGTTGTGGCACGAGGAGTTCTTTCTGGGGGGTTATTTGTGGCGGAGCATGCCGGGCCAGATGCTACAAAAGAACATACCGGCGGTCATGCCTGCCAACACCCCGTTCACGAGGAGGAGTTCATACGAAGCGGTCGGCCAAAATCGAATCTCGAGCCACCACAATCCAAATGGAGCGAGTGCAGTGACAAATCGCAGCAAGACAGGCAACCCGAACCAGAATTGCAACGGTGCAGGGGTTGCGCGAGTGCTGAGAAACCAGCCCACCCATAACCCAATGGTTGCGCCCCAACAGCGTGTGCAGACTGCCATTGGTGCATTCAAGAGTTCGTATGTTTTGAGTGGGGTTGGGCAGACATATGTAGTCAAAACGCTGCGTGCCAACCATCCGAGGTCGGTCATAATGGGCACCCCAGTCGCAATAAAGAGTGCTGCGACGGGCGGTCCAAAAAAGAGAATCGAGAGGAACGTCAGATACGGCCATTGTGGCCATCCCTGCGTCGGTTGGTGCATGCGCGTTGGTTGTACAGCGCTGGATTGCATGTTATTGAAAATCCCGTTTGAGCCGTGCATATGCACCAATCAGCAATCCTACTTTGCGTACAAGTGGCACATAGGCACGTTTGGTAAAGACGTCATAATCTGCACTGTGGATGCTGTCGAGAATGCCGCGATAAATGGTCGCTGCTGCGGCAATCGCCAAACTGCTGTCGGGATTGAGCATCCCGACGCCAGGCCAAGCCGCTTCGTAGAGGGCATGGGCACGGGCGCTTTGGAAGCGGAGCATGGCTTTGAATTGCGGCGTCCGGCGGCGTTGAAAGATGTCTTCGTCGCTGAGACCGTAGCGTTGCAGATCTTGTTGGGGGATGTAGACTCGACCACGATTGGCGTCTTCGCCGATGTCGCGCAAAATATTGGTTAACTGCAATGCAACACCGAGTTTGACAGCATAATCGACGGCCTCGTCGACGTAGCCGATGATTTGCATCGAAATGAGGCCGACCACGGATGCGACGCGATAGCAGTACAGCCAGAGATCTTCGAAAGATTCGTAGCGCGTCACCGTCAAGTCCATTGCAATACCGGCCAACAATTCATCGACGAGTTCTTGCGAGATGTCGTAGTTGAGGACCGTATCGTTCCATGCAATGAGCACGGGATTGTCGGGTGGCGAGGTACGGTTGTGTACCAACGACACCCAATGTGCCAACGCTTGCGGTGCGGTACCCTCGGCTGCTTGATCGACGATGTCGTCGCTTGTCCGACAAAAGGCATACAATGCGCGGATAGCGCGGCGTTTGGTGTCGGGCAAGAGGGCCGTTGCGAAGTAGAAGCTTTTGGAGTGGAGTCGCGTGATTTCGTTGCAAATACCATACGCCGCATCGCGTTCGTGTTGGGTAACTACGTGCTTTGCGGCCGTTAGACGATGATGTTCGGTGTGTTCGATGAAGTGTTTGAGGGTTTCGAGCAGTGCTGCTGCATCACCGGCAGGTGGACGGAGAATGTTGCTCGTCTGTTGATTGCTGACCATATGATTCCTCACCCGGTGTCACCATGGGTGTGTTGGTATACGCGGTGCTATAGTCTTTTACGATTAGACGACGTGTATAGATGTATTATACCGATTTTGGGGAGGGAACTACGTGCACTTACGTTGCAAGAACACTACTCACTTGCTCTACAAGCTCGCGTGCGTCATGCCCAAAAAAGTACCCTGGCATGGATGTGCGCAATTCTGGGTTCACATTGAAGATACGGCCACCGTAGCCGAATTTGACGGCGGGGAAGTCTTTGGTGACGGCTTGTGCGACATCAAGCAGTGCCATCGACGCATCGATGGTCGTCGCAGACAATAACACCATCGCTGGTTTGACCTTGGCAACTGCTTCGAGCAGGTCGGATTTGGGCACACGTGCACCCAAATAGACCACACGGTAGCCACGGCGCAACAGGAACAAGCTCGCGTAGAGGATTCCTAACTCATGGAGCTCGGTCGGTGCGCAGGCGACGATGATGGTCTCGTGCATGGCGACTGATTCGAAGATATTGATGAGGCTCGACAACTTGCGCCGGATAAACTCGGTTGCGTAGTGTTCGCTGGCGATGTTGATGGTGCCGTTGTGCCACAGCTCGCCGATTTCGACCATGGTCGGTTGGATGAGTTCGAGCAACACGTGTTCGAACTGGTGTATCGAGAATGCTTCACTCAAGATACGCTCAGCGATGGTCGAATCATACGAAATCAGCGACCGCGAGAGTTCACTGACCATTTGGTCGAGACTGCGTGTTGTCGTCGCGCTCGGCAAAATGAGGGATTCATCTTCTTCGAGTGCATTCGTCAACAAAAGGACTGCGTGGCTGATGTTCATCCCCTCTGCGGTCCGATCGCGGAGCCAGCGGATGATGGTGATATCGCGTTCGGAGTAGAGCCGATGGCCGCCTTGCGTCCGTTGTGGACGAGGCACACCGTAGCGACGCTCCCATGCGCGGAAGGTGTCGGGTGGCACGGATGTCTCGATTGAGACTGCTTTGGTGTTGAAAATAGGTGTCGCAGAGAGTTGCACGAGCGATGGTGGTGGTTCCATGTCTTCATCCTTCCCTGCTAAACGTCAATAAGATACCGTACCACGATGCAAAGTATTTGTCAAGGTTTATGGAAGTTTTTGCACAGTATCGAACGAGCATGATGACGCTCGTCTATTGAGAGAAAAGACTTACAACAGGCGGGTAGAAATGATGGTATTGATGGTGCCCAGTTGTGTTTTTATGGCTTCCCAGTGGCTCCCGCGTGTCGCACTATACCAGAGTGTGCCGTGGGCATCTGCCCCCCAGAGCCGATCGGGATGGTAGGGGGTGTGTGCAATGTAGACGAGCCCTGGCGCATCGGGAGAGTGTTGCCAGTCCGTATCGTAGACCCAGAGGGCGCTCCCATCGCTCCCAATGACCCGTGCAGGCGCGCCGGCGCAGACAGCAACGGTGCGCACCGCGATTGGTGGCGGCGCGATGGGAGCATCGTCGACGATCCAATTGCCGGTTGTGGTGCATTTGACGGTGTGGAGCCCATCGTGACTGGCGACCTGATATGCCCACGGGTCACCGGGCTGCCAGCTGGTGCCGCCGTCAGTGCTTGTGTGTGCGCGTGTCGCCGTGCTGATGGCAAGGCGGTCATTGACCATTGAGATGCGTTCGGCAGTGCCGATGCGGCGCCACTGTGCCCCGCTGTCGGTGCTGATGATGGCATCGCTGTCGGTGCGTGCCAGGATGGTCGTGGGGGTCGTGCGTGAGGCCGCAAAAGCCGTGATGCCGAGTTCGATGGGGTCGCCCCAGTGTTGCCCGCCGTCGGTGCTTTCGTAGAGGTTCTCGGCATCGCTACAGAGGACGTGCGTCGGATCACCGGGCTTGGCCCAGACTGCGACGATGTCGCTCCCGGGGAGTGAATGCCCGCTACGGAGCCAACGACCGATACCGCCCGGATTGCTGAACTGGAGCAATCCGGTGTCGGTCCCGACAAACAACAGTTCTGCTTTGGCCATAGAATCCTCGCTGTATTAGGAGCGCCGTAGCGCCAGGATGGTCTGGACGATGCCGGTCTGTTGGCGGTCGATCAGCGCCCAACCGGCGTGGGTGAGTGCGGTCGGGATGTCGTCAGTGCCAAAGAGGGTAATGCCCCCAAGCCCGAGCAACCGTGGACTGTGGGCGCTGGTCCGGAGCAGGTGCATGCTGTAGAACGTCGCTGCAGGGGTGCTGATGCGGGCGACCTCGGCCCAAATACGGGGGAGGTCCTCCATCTCGTTGAGTGAACCGCCGATGAGGGTACAGTCGACACTGGCTGTGGCCAATGGGAGTGCCCGCGCGTCGGCGCGCACATAGGTGATGGTCAGCTGGGCTACTGTCGCGCGGCGCTGGGCGTCGATCAGCATGGGGAGTGACCGATCGATGCCGATGACCGTTGCCTGCGGGTGCTGTTGGGCTGCGGTGCGCGCGTACAGCCCGTTCG
>CAIPUQ010000510.1 GCA_903868295.1 uncultured Roseiflexaceae bacterium | reverse complement strand
TTCGTAGCCGATGGCACGGTTGGTATTGCGCACCGAGATGCCGTATGTTTTGCCATCGCCACGGACGCGCAGGGTGAGGCCGTCGTAGCCGTCGAGATTACGGGCGCTGGGCAGGTCGGTTTGGACCGTGGCAAAGCCGCCGTTGTAGTCGAAGCGGACGACGCCGCTGAACACCGCACTGCCGTTGCCGGTGGGTTGGATGGTGCTGTCGCTGATTCCACCCATCACGGTGTCGGTCCGGCTGTACCAGGCGTCGAGCGAAGCTGGATCAGCAAACGAATACATATTCCATTGACCCGAGTGGGCGTCTTGGCCGTCGGTGGCGGGGCGCTGCGCCTGCAAAAAATCTTCCAGCGCGGCGATACCACTATTGGTAAGGGTGAGGACCAAGAGCATGGAAAAGGAAAGGAGACCGTTGATCATCTTGTGCTCCATGTGTGATGCGTTTATCGTACAAAAGGAGCGTGAGTGGGTAATGAGTACTGTTTACCTGAGCGGGATATGTACGAGCGGGGTTTATTGCAATAAACCCTGCTCGAAAGAAACCCCCCCAACCGGAGGTTCACCAATCCCCATCAGACCCACTGATAAACCCCGCTCCGGAGCATCATTCCAACGCATCACGTAGAATCACTTCAGACACCTGGCTTTACTCCATTGGCGAAGCCACTGACGCGGTCTGATAACTGAAAACTAATCACTGATAACTCCCCGGAGGAACTGTTATGACGCACACCACCGACCGTCTCTTCCGCCACATGGCCTGGGCCAACGCGCAGACATTCGCCGTACTCGCCGTACTGCCCGAGGCAATCTATGCACACAGCGAACCCGGCAATGATTGGAACGTCGGTAAACTTGCGGCACACATAGCCCAATCGGCCCGGTATTTGGCATCGCTGCTCGACGGCGCGGAATTCGTACCATTGCCATTCGAACGCGTCTCCACACATGACGAGTTGCGCATCACCGCAGACGCTTGTGCAGCTGCCGATGGACGATTACGCCTGGCTGCACAGCTCCCCGAAGGTGTGGTCGTGCGCAAAACCAACGCGCAGACCACGCGCGCGCGCTCGACCATACTGGCCCAAGCAATCCACCACGCCACCGAACACCGCGCCCAGATTGCTGGTGCATTGGTAGCCCATGGCAGCAAGGCACTGGTCCTGGACACATTGGGTCTATGGGCATACGGCGATGCCGAGGGCCTCGGGGAGTGAGTATCTATGGGGCGGATATGTTGATAGCGTACGGTTTTTTGCATGGTTTATTGCAGGAAATCCTGCGCAAGCCCCGACAGAAACCCTGCGACTCGTGGCTTTTCTCCATTGGCGAAGCCACTGACGCGGCCTGGCACTGATACCTAATAACTGATAACTGATAACTAATCACTGATACCTAATCACTGATACCTACACAGAGGAATTGTCATGACGCACACCACCGACCGTCTCTTCCGCCACATGGCCTGGGCCAACGCACAGACATTCGCCGTACTCGCAACATTGCCGGAGGCCGTCTATGCACACAGCGAACCAGGCAATGATTGGAACGTCGGCATGATTGCCGCCCATCTGGCCGAAGCCGCCACCAGCTACGCCTCGCGCCTCGACGGTGCGCCGTACGCCGATTTGCCGTTCGACCGCATCACAACCCACGCCGAGCTGGCTGTTGCCGCAGCTGCCTGCGCCGGTGCCGATGCACGACTGCATCGGGCTTCCTTGCTGCCCGAGGGCATGGTAGCCCGCAAAGACGCCCCGCAGAACATCCGCGCGCGCTCGACCGTGCTCGGCCAATCGATCCACCACGCCACCGAACACCGCGCCCAGATCGCCGGTGCATTGGTGGCCCACGGCATCAAGGCGCTGGATCTGGATGCACTGGATGTCTGGGCGCTGGGTGATGCCGAGGGATTGGGGGAGTGAGATTTTTTGGGGCGGGGAGGTTTTTTGTGCAGGGTTTATTGCAAGAAACCCTGCTTTATCGGCGCAATGCGCTCTTCAGTGATTGAAACCCCCGTGCACGACACGGTGAGCGCGCTGACCGAGAGCTCGGGGCGGAAGCTCAGCATCGTCCGTTGCCCTGCAATTTCGACGTCGATGAGCGCGCCACCGAGTTTGTTGTCGGTTTTGACGAGGATGCGTATCGTCATCGGATCGGTGTGACTCCAGCGGTGTTCGATGGCGTAATCAGCGGCGTGTGCCGGGTTCCCTCCATCGCGCAGAGAGCGTTGGCGCGTGGCAGGTGTGTGCGCACTGCCGGGTGCAAATTGGGCACGGCCCGCGCCGAGGTCGACCTGCCACTCACATGCATTTTCTGCACCTGCTACTGGCACAAAGAGCACGCGCACGCTGCCAGTTG
>CAIPUQ010000509.1 GCA_903868295.1 uncultured Roseiflexaceae bacterium | reverse complement strand
TGCTGGCAGCGTTCATCCTGCAAGTGTGGCTCAATGGAGCATTCGGCACGACCTGGCACCTCAGCGGTGCGTTTGGTTTTCGCAGGTACATCGAGTGCACGCCATTCTTTATTGTTGGTGGCGCATTCCTGCTCCAGATGTTCAAACAACGGCATGCGACTGTTTTTGCGCTCTTCGTTGTCGGATTGCTTATTCTCTGGAACATGGGGCTGATTATCAACGGGACGGTCTTTAACGGTCTCACGAATGTGCGCCGGGGTTTACAGTGGCCACAACTCTGGGAGTGGCAGATAACCCTTCCACAACGCCTATGGGAACTCGGCGGAGCGTTCTTTGATCGCTGTCGCGTGCTCAAAAACGGCTGCTAGATTTGCATCATGCCACACGCCATGCTACGATATAGAGGCGGGCCGGTAGCTCAATGGCAGAGCACGTCGCTCATAACGACTTGGTTCCTGGTTCGAATCCAGGCCGGCCCACCACTCATTCCAATCCCCCCAACGCGTCAAGCAAATCAATAATGTCTTTGTACACGAGGCGTGCATCACGACACACCTCGCAGATTAGTGCGCCCTCGGCTTGGGTCAATGCTCGGATCGGCGCACCGTGCGGGAACTGGGTGGTCACAATGGCGAACAAATACAGCACATCGTCGTACGCAGACGCGAGTGCATGTCCGTACCGCGGATCGATTGATGCTGCATAGTTTGTGTTCCACCGCTGTACGATGCTGTGTGCGTGATGTGCACGGGCTTCAAAGTGCCCGAATACTCCGGCAACCGTGTCAGATACGATCGAGAGTGGTGCTGCATCATGTGCCGCTAACGCGATTACCTCCAAAGCAGAAGCTCCCACATGCCATGACTGCCATAATCGCAACGGATGGTTCGGTGTGGGGAAGCGCCAGATTTGCTGAGACTGTAACAACATGCTCGCCCAACGTACGTCTTGGGCGAGCGTTTGCACATGTGGGGGGATACACCGAGAGACTGCAACCCACAGAAATCCGTTCGGCGCGTGCATGCTTGCGAGCACTGTCTGCCAGCATTCGCCTGGAACCGCTGCATCCACCCAATCATTCCCCGCGGAGACAAACATGGGTATACGCTCTTCGCTTGCAGTCAGACACATCCACACCCCAAACGCTGGTGGGTGATCCTTCAAATACGTGGGTATCGAACCGATATCCGCGCACCATTCGGTCCGTACTTCTACACCACGCACCCGCAGTCGTTGGTACATTTCACGGCGAAAAATCACCAACGACTCTGGTATGACGGTTCGCATACGCGGATAGAGCGAAAGCACGGCACGATCGAGCCACTCTTCGCTCCCAATGATCAGGAACGGTATGCCCAAGATTTCTGCGACCTCGGTACTATCGAGTGGTACACCCACTGCACCTGCGGCTATCGCGAGTGCATGGACATCCGCTGGGACTGCTTCTACGGTCATGGATAACTCACCTATTGATATGCAGTACCCCAAAACGTGACGGGATGTGAAAATCAGCAGGGTCACGGAGTGTGGGCGACCACGATGACTCTTCGGATTGTGTACCATCGCGTGGTCGATCAATCCGGAAAAAATTCAAACGCCAGGTCCCGATGCCATCCGACGATCCCAACGAAGGCCAAGGGAGCGCCATGACACAGCTCCATCCTGCTGGGTCGATGTCGACCCAACTCGACCAGTCAGGGTCCCATGTCGTGTCGAGCGTCAGTGTCGCTCGGATTTCGTCCGGATTATGAATAATGCCATCAAAACGAACATTCAGTGGGTTGACCTCGAGTTCAAAATATCGTACCGGGGTATCTGAGCCCGCAGCAATGAACAATTCAACCACTTCTTCGGTATATATTGGATCGTCGTGGTTCGATAATGTTGCCCACGGGTCTGTATCTGCACAATCAAACCGCACCCACAGGTGAGAAGGGGTCGCGCAAATGCGCACAACGGTTGCCTGACGGACCGCTGCTCCCGAGATGGCGTGCTGGAGCGGGAGGAATGGGCGGATGGTGCTCCAATCTGCTTTCAGTGGATTTTCGGCATTAGAAAGCCACGTGTGCTCGTGCTGCGTAATCTCAAGATTCGGAAGGTTCATTATGTCCTCTTTCCACGTGCGACGATCTGAAACGGGGAACACTCGTTTGTTGATGCATCACAAAAGTATGCAATATCCGACAGGTTTACGGTCGTACAGACATGGATGGGGCACAATGCAAGGCGTGCACCGACCGGAATGTCCGTTGATTCGGCAAATGTGATAACCCCATGTTCCTCTGACATGCGCACCAACACACCAGTCGTGCCCATCACCACTGCATACCCGGGCAAACCTGCGCGTTCATAGTTGATGTCGCCAGAAAATGTCTTTGATCCGCCATCAATGGTAGCCGTTGTCGCCGAGGGACGGCTTACCACGGTGCAGTGAATCTGCAAGGCAAGGTCAGCATCGGATGCTGATTCCGCTTTGCGCTGCATCATGTCCCCGAACACGTAGGTACCAGGACGTATTTCGGTAACCCCGGGTACACATGCTGCGGCCCAGCCGGTGGGCGTCGAGCCGACACTTACACTGTTGATGGGGATTCCTGCAGCGCGTAGGTCTTGTGCCAGGGCTACCATCTGCTCACCTTCGTCACGGCCGAGCGCGGCAGGAGAACGACCATTGGCGCCCGCAAACCATGCCCCACGATAGGTAAAAATCCCATCGAGGATCAGACCGGGCGCAGCAGATACGACCCGTGCCAGCGACTCAACATGCTCCGGTTGGGCGCCGCACCGTTGCAACCCCGACTCGACTTCGACACGCACAGAGATGGTCGAACCCGCAGCTACCGCCGCTGCAGAGAGTTCAGCAACGGTACTGGCGCTTTCGACGCCGACAATTAATCGACAGCGCAACGCAAGACGGGCTGCATGTGCAGCTTTGGCACGACCAACAATTGGGTATGCGACAAACACGTCCGTGAAGCCGGCATCGACAAAGATTTCGGCCTCTGACAGCTTTGCAGCAGTAATTCCGCATGCGCCCGCAGCACGCTGCATGGTTGCTATTTCGATGGATTTATGGGTCTTGATGTGAGGCCGCAACCCGACACCGCAGGAGTCGGCATGCTGTTGCCAGCGTGTGATATTGGCTGCAAGGATGCTTTTGTCGACCACAAGTGCCGGGGTAGGTAACTCGGAACGATGCATGTTTCCCTCACAATGGTACAGGTGAATGATACGTCGACGCTACCGCAATCAGAGACTCGCACGGAACACTCCATCTGCACATTGTACCTGCACCGT
>CAIPUQ010000508.1 GCA_903868295.1 uncultured Roseiflexaceae bacterium | reverse complement strand
TTGTTGATCCGTGCGCCGACGCAGTTGTTCCCCACGTCGGAGTGAATGCGGTATGCAAAATCCACCGGTGTCGAGCCCAACGGCAGGTCGATAATCTTGCCGCGCGGCGTAAACACAAAAACCTGTTCCTCCAAGAAGTCACTCTTGAAGCGCTCGACGAACTCCGTTGCATCGGCGACTTCGTTGCGCCACGACATCAACCCACGCAGCCAGACGATTTTTGCATCGAAGTTCTGATCCGCCCCTTTGTAGCCATCCTTGTAGCGCCAGTGCGCGGCGATGCCGTGTTCGGCGACTTCGTGCATGTCGTGCGTACGGATCTGCACCTCACAGGGCTGCCCGCCGGGTATGAGCACGGTGGTGTGCAACGAGCGGTACAGGCTCTCTTTGGGGTTGGCGATGTAGTCGTCGAACTCACCCGGCACCGGCGGCCAGGTGGTGTGCACCAACCCAAGGACCTGGTAGCACTCGGGGACCGTGTTGACCATGACACGCACGGCCAGTTGGTCGTAGATTTGCTCGAGGCGCACGCCCTTGCGCTTCATCTTGCGGTATATCGAATGGATGTTCTTGGGCCGGCCGGTGACTTCTCCGGTAATGTGTTCGTGGGTGAGCAACTCATCGAGGCGGTCGACCACACGCTGGACGGTTTTTTCACGCAGGTCACGGCGCATGGCCAGCTGACGGCTAATCTCGGTGAAGTGGTCTGGTTCGAGGATGGCAAACGAGCGGTCTTCGAGTTCCCATTTGAGCTGGCCGATACCGAGGCGGTGCGCCAGCGGGACATAGATTTCCATCGTCTCGCGGGCGATACGTTTTTGTTTTTCGGGTTTGGTGACGTGGATGGTGCGCATGTTGTGCAGGCGGTCGGCGAGTTTGACCAGCACAACACGCGGGTCATTGGCCATCGAGACAAACATTTTGCGGTAGTTTTCTGCCTGGGCTTCTTCTTTGGGTCGGACCTCGAGCTCCGACAGTTTGGTGACGCCGTCTACCAGGGCTGCCACATCGGGCCCAAACAAGCCTTCGATTTGCTCATAGCTAACGCTGGTGTCTTCGATGACATCATGCAACAGAGCCGCCATGATGGTCTCGGCGTCGATATGCAATTCGATCAAGATGGTGGCCACGGCAACGGGGTGGTTGATATACGGCTCGCCCGATTCACGCGATTGGTGGATGTGGGCAGCTGCGGCCACGGCGAAGGCCTGGCGCACTTTTTCGACGAATTCTTCGATGTGCGGGTCGTGCGTTGCAATGGCGCGGAAGCGCGTGGCCAACTCGTTGATGACTGGCGCGTACATCAGTTCGTGGTCAGGGATCAATGCCCCGCCCGGCGCAAGTTTGCGCTGGTCCGACGATGGTGTCATGCCATTGGTCATGGTGGTGGACTCCTCAGCCGAGCTACTTGGTTTCGACATCGTCAAAAAATCCCCCTGCAGCGCTGTCGAACGTCTCGACATACAACGCAGGGACTCCCGGGTCAGCGTTTTCGATGGCAAACGACGCCAACTCGACCCCATTGACGCGGAACACATACTGCCCCCCGTCGACCGCCATCTCGAGCGCGTTGGGGCCTTCGGGCACAATCACATCGCTGGTGGCGACTTCTTGGTAGGCGGTCCAATTATCTGCCTCGGAGCGGAAGCAGCCATAGCGTTGGATCGGACTAATCCAACACGCCACATAGTCACGACGTTCGTCCGCGCGGTATTTGAAGCGCAGCGCCACCCCGATACGGGCCACCCCGTCGAAGCGCGACGTGACGCGGATAGACTGATCGGTGCGTTCGACCTCGGCCGGCGCACTCAGATAGTAACTCTCGGCCATGCGCAGGTACATGTGATAGACCCCGTCGCGTATCGTCATCGCGCGGCGCAGGTCGTCACCGATGAACCAGCGCCCCTCGTCTGCGTCGAACGCATCACGGGTAAACGGCGCCGGCGTGGCCGTGGGCACCGGCGTATGCGTCGGCAACGGGACAATCCCGAGCGACGCTTGGACCGTCGCGACCCGCGGCACAAAATCTGCACGTTCGACACTGGGCATGGCCATCACCACAATCGCCTCGCTGTCGTCGAACTGTTGGGCGCTGACCCGTACCCACAATGGCACCGCCGTGCCCGCACTGCTGGTACCATTGGCCCGCGCCTCGAGCACCAACGTGCCGTCGCTTGCCCGTTGGATGTCGCCTTCGGCGGTGGCATCGAGCTGAGAGACGGCCTGGAGCAACAATTCGCGGCGCTGTGGTTCGGCCAGCAATGTCGGGCTGGCGATAACCAACAACGACACCAGACCGCGTTGATCCGGCGCGTTCCATATCCACAGCGTACGCCCGGCGTCTTCGTGGTGTTCGATC
>CAIPUQ010000507.1 GCA_903868295.1 uncultured Roseiflexaceae bacterium | reverse complement strand
GTACTATACGTACCTCGGTCTGTTTGTTGTTATACTACCCAACATAATACGAACCTTTGCGACGAGGCATGCATGAACCAGCTCCGGGCATTGTGGCCCTATGTGGTGCGTTATCGGACGCGTTTTTTGATCGGATTGCTGTTGAGCATCGTGGCGACGGGGTTTGCGGTACAGATACCGCAAATGTTGCGAATAATCGTCGACGATATTAATGCGCGTGGCATCGTCTGGACCGATCTGACCAACAGCGTCCTCATCATGGTGGGGTTTTCGGTCGCCGACGGTGTGTTCCGCTTCGGCCAACGTATCCTGATCTTGGGGACTGCGCATCAGGTCGAAAGCGACATCCGCGAAGGCATGTTCAAACGCCTGCTCGAGCTCGATCAGAAGTTCTATGGTGAACATCACACGGGTGACCTGATGACACGGGTCACCAATGATATATCGGCCATCCGGCAGTTTTATGGCCCTGGTGTCAGCTCGATGGCGAGTGCGATATTGATGATTGTGACCGCTTCGGCATTGATGATGACAACCAATGCGACATTGGCTGCTATCGTGTTGATGCTGTTGCCGGTGGTGACGGTTTTGTTTGTGGTGGTCGGTGCACGGATGCGCGTCATCTTCCGCAAAGTGCAGGATCTGTTCGGCGAGGTGTCGAGCCGCGCCCAAGAGAATTTCTCGGGTATTCGCACGATCAAGGCCTACACCCAAGAAGAGCCCGAAACGGCGGAATTTTTGCGGGTCAACGAACGATTTCGCCTCCAAAACGTCCGCTATGTATTGCTGTCTGGTCTGCTCTGGCCGACGATTAGCCTCGTGATGGGCGTCATCGGTGCGCTCGTGTTGCTCATCGGCGGGCGTGCGGTCGCTGCAGGCGAGATGACTGTCGGCGATTTGGTGCTCTTCAACGGGTACCTGGCAGCACTTGCCTGGCCGGTGGTGGCGTTGGGTTGGACGGTCGATTTGTTCCAGCAGGCGGCCTCTGCAGCAGGGCGTCTCGGCGAGGTGCTCCAGCGCATCCCCACCATCAAAGACGAGTCACATACCCCGGTGCAATTGACCGTTACGGGTGCAATCGAATTCCGCAATGTTGGTATCACGGTCGGTGACGGTGACGGCAAGCGTACGATTCTGCGCGATATTTCTTTTGTGGTCGAAATGGGCAAAACCGTGGCCATCGTGGGTGCGACCGGTGGTGGCAAAACTACCCTGGTCAACCTGCTGTCACGTGTCCAAGACCCGACGTACGGCAGCGTCCATATCGATGGACACGACATCCGGACGGTAGCCTTGGCGTCGCTCCGCGAGGGTATCGGCTATGTGCCCCAAGATACGTTTTTGTTTAGTGTTCCCGTCCGCGAAAACGTCACATTTGGGCGTCCCGATGCCGATGAGGCCGATATCCAACAGGCTTTGCTGATATCGCGCTTGAGCAACGATGTTGTCCAGCTCCCCAACGGTATCGACACGCTCGTGGGCGAACGCGGTGTCACCTTATCGGGTGGCCAAAAGCAACGTACGGCGATTGCACGGGCCGTGTTGCGCAACCCGGCGATCTTGGTGCTCGACGATGCACTGTCGAGTGTCGATACCCATACCGCCGCACAGATTCTCGAGGGGTTGCGCACCTTCCGGGCTGGTCGCACGGCGATTTTGATTGCCCAACGCATCGCCACGGTGCGCGAGGCAGACCTGATTGTGGTGTTGCACGAAGGCACAATCGCCGAACAAGGCACGCATACCGAGCTTGTTGCCCGCAATGGTCGCTACGCCGCCATGTACCAACGCGAACAATTAGCCGACGCCGTCGATAACGCATAACACATTGCGATACATTCGCGCGATGAGAAATAGGACACAACGATGACAGTGTATGACGACGAGATATTAGGAAAAGCGTACGACGGCCGCTTGGTCAAACGCCTGATGGAATTTGTCTGGCCCTACAAGTGGCAGCTCTTCCTGGCGATCGGGCTCATGATTGGTAGCGCGCTGGTCGAGCTTGTCCCACCGTATTTGCTACGGACCGCCATCGACGGACCAATCGCTGCAAAAGACGTCGACGGAATCGTCCCTATTTTCGTGGTGTACCTCGGCACACTCGTGGCAGCCTTTGGCTTTCGCTATGCCCAAAACTACATGATGCAGGTGATGAGCCAAAAAGTCATCATCGACATTCGGATGGTCATCTTCCGCCATGTCCAGCGCATGAGCCTCAGCTTCTTTGATCGCAACCCCGTTGGTCGTCTGTTGACGCGCATCACCAACGATGTCGACGCGCTGAACGAGTTCATCACACAAGGGACTGTTGCGCTGTTGGGTGACCTGGTCCGGCTGGTGTTTGTCATTGCCACGATGCTGATTCTGAGTTGGCAGTTGGCGTTGGTGTCGTTCATCATGTTCCCCGTGGTGATTATCTCGACGATTATCTTTCAAAAAATCATGCGGGCGACATACCGCGAAATGCGCCAACGTCTAGCGCGTATCAACGCCTACTTGAACGAACAGATAACGGGCGTATTGGTGACCCAATTGTTCGGTCGTGAACCGCGGAGCAAAGCATACTTCTCCGAAATGAGCACCAAATTCCTCGATTCGCAGTTCACCTCGAACACGACGTTCGCTGTGTTCTTCCCCACCATCAATCTCATTTCGGTGACGGCGACCGCGGTGCTGCTGCTCCTCGGCAGCCAATTGGTGTTTGCAGAATACGCGTCGATCGGATTATTGGTTGCCTTTACCCTCTACAACGAACAGGCATTCGGGCCGATTCGGCAATTGGCAGAGCGCTACAACACGCTCCAGAGTGCGATGGCGTCGTCGGAGCGCATCTTTGGGGTGCTCGACACACCAGAGGGGATCCGCGACCCAGAACAACCCGTTGCGCTGGCGAGCCCGGTGCGCGGCGAAATCGTCTTCGACAACGTCATCTTTGGCTACAACCCGGATGAGCCGGTCCTCAAAGGGGTATCGTTTACCATACCGGCAGGTCAATCGGTTGCGGTGGTCGGTGCGACTGGTGCCGGCAAGACCTCGTTGGTGAGCCTGATGGCACGTTTTTATGATATTCAGTCTGGTGCAATCTTGCTCGATGGCGTGGATATCCGCTCGGTACCGCAACACGAGTTGCGCATGCACGTCGGTGCGGTGCCGCAGGATCCGACCTGCTTCAGTGGGACGATTTTGCAAAACATCCGTCTGCACGACGAGACCATTTCGGACGAGCGTGTGCAATGGGCTGCCGAAATTTCGGGTGCAGCTACATTCATCGATCATCTCCCCGGTACCTATCAGTACGAGGTCCGTGAGCGTGGGTCGAATCTCTCGGTCGGGCAGCGCCAGTTGCTGGCTTTTGCCCGTGCCATGGCATTCAACCCAGATGTGTTGCTCATCCTCGACGAGGCAACCTCGAGTGTCGACACCGAGACCGAGGTGGTCATGCAGAAAGCCGTGCAGCGTTTGCTCAAAGGCAGAACGTCGATTGTCATTGCCCACCGCTTGTCGACCATTCGCAACGTCGATCGGATTTTGGTGTTGCATCGCGGTGAACTCGTCGAAGACGGCTCGCACGAAGAACTCCTCGCCCGTAACGGCTTTTATGCGCGCCTCTATCGCCTGCAATATGCAGAACAGTTGGGCGGCAGCTAGAGTCACACGACGAACAGTGGTAGGATTGTGGTACCGCAGTTGTTGTACGAGAAAGAAGGCAGAGCGATGGCTCCGAGCATTAATTTGAAAACGGCAATCCCAGGCCCCAAATCAAAGGAAGTCGTGGCGCGCCGTGAGGCTGCGGTCCCCAGCGGTTTGTACAAAGCACACCCCATTGCCATCGAAAGCGCCAAGGGTGCGCTGGTCACAGACGTCGACGGCAATACCTTCATCGACTTCGTCGGCGGCATCGGTGTGCTCAACGCGGGTCATGCCATGCCCGAGATTGTCAATGCCATCACTGACCAGGCCCAAAAGCTCTTGCACTTCTCGGCCCTTGTCGGTACCTACGAGAGCTATGTAGCCCTTTGTGAACGCCTCAATGAGGCTGTGCCGATC
>CAIPUQ010000506.1 GCA_903868295.1 uncultured Roseiflexaceae bacterium | reverse complement strand
GGAACATTGATTGGCCTCGCACTGATATCGGGATTCTCTGTTGGATTAGTGACCCCGGCCCTGTCGGCAGCCTATGCCGACATAGCCGATCCATCGCAACGTGGGCGCATCGCTGGCATCAAAGAAATGGTCCTGTCGTTGGGGGGAATCCTCGGTCCCTTGACCGCCGTGCTCTTGACCGACCGTATTGCACCGCAACTCATCCTGGTGGCGGGTACTGTGCTATTGGTCTTGTCGGGATCGGTTATCGGGATTGTCGCGTTGCGTGGCGGCGCGATTCGCCGTACATAACGGCTGTCACATGTGTTGATACGGCACTGATTTATGCGTGAGAGGTAGATACTTGACCGCGCTTGGCAGGAGTTTTGTACCGAAATCACGTTGGTCAGACCACCGTCAATGCAAAAAGGGAACCCCCATGCGCTGTACGCATGGGGGTTTGTTTCGGGTCATGTGCTACGGGTTGATCCGGCCAGCGAACCAGGTCCCCGCCGAAACCCAGCCGTTGCCTTCGCCGCCCCAGCCGTTGTTGACGTAGAACTCCTCTTGATACACTACATCGTCGCCGTCAAACCAGCCTTCATCCCAGCTTTCAGGGCGGGTGCGGTACTGATACTTCCATGCCAATGGGTAATGGGTCAACCAACCGGTACCGATAATCACCGGTCGACCGTTTGTGGCGATTTCTCGCCGGGCAATCGATTTGAGACGGTCTTCGTGATAGCCGACCACGTTGTGGCTCTCGCTCATCCCCATCCCGGTGCCCACGTACGAGAGGTAATAGCGGGCATCGTTCATATCCCACGGGGCGGTTGCTCCTGATCCACCAAAGCAGAACGTATCGACCTGGGTACGGATGTAGTTGATGGCGTTGACTTCGTGACCGGTATTTATTGTCTTATGCGCGACACCACCGAGTCCACTGGATGTGTCGGGTGCTATTGCTGAGCCGGTGTTCCCGCCACCGGCGCGATAGGTGTTCCAACGTCTCCAGACTTGACCGCTTACGGGCGGATAGACGCTTTTGGCATCTGCCCAGCCAAACAGCATCATCCAGGCAGTTGGACCACAACCAGATGCACAGCCGCCGACCGTGTATTGGTTGTAGTCTCGTTGATCGGAAGCCGTGCCCGCCGACCACGACGTCCAGGTACTCCATGCCCGTGCGGTGCGACCGGCTGTCCCAAAAGGCGGCGCAACACGGCTGGTGTTGTTATCGATGAGGTGGAACACGTACTGCAGGGAATTCCCTGCACTATCCGTGAAGTACACGGTTCCGACCGGGTATTCTCCTGTGCCCAACGCCCGTGTGGACACGCTGAGCACTGGGTACTCACCGCCCGAAAGTGTAACCGTTGGGAGCGCACGAAAGACACCGGCGGCATCAACGACGCGCATGTTCGCGCTCGTCACCCCTCTGATGGGGAGTACCACGCGGGTAACACTCGATGCCGGTGCTGGGACACTGAACACGCTGTCTTGTGGCGCAAAACGGCGCTCGATTGCCCACAGTGGGCCTGCATTTGCACGCAATTGTGCAATTAATGGTTCAAATGAGGCGCTGTAGAGCTTCTGGTAGGAACTGAAGTTTTCGTTGACTGCGATGTCACTAAAGCTCCAGAGCCCGTTGACATCCTTCTTTTGCGGTCCCTTCGTTGTTACCACCGCGCCACTATAGACAAACTTGCTATCGTCGTTTTGCAATGGATTGTTGGGCAGATAGTTGAATTCACTCAGCCCATCGGTGCTGATACTGTATGCGTCGAATGTCGTCTGTGAAAGTCCGTTGATAATCGCTGGTACATTGCCGATGCGATTACTAATGGTATTTGCCTGTACAGCCACGTAGCTCAGGGTATCGAGCTTCCACAAGGTCACGGGTCCTTTGCTGGCTGTGACATTCTTGGTGACCAGCGTGCTCGGTGCGGACCCTTTGCTATCCCAATGCGCAATCGGATAATCGTGTGGTTCTGCAGGCGCTTTGCCGGAGCTACTGTAGGCATCCTCGGTCAGGATGATGAATCCTGCCGGTTTTGCCCGAGCGGTGTCCGAAAAGACGCGAACCTCGTAATATGCCGGGAGTTCGCCGTCAGCGATGTCTGGCCGATAGAACGGC
>CAIPUQ010000505.1 GCA_903868295.1 uncultured Roseiflexaceae bacterium | reverse complement strand
GGACGATTTTGGTACGGGGTCGTGTTGATGAGCAATGGTGGAGTGAACGTATGCCAGCCGAGCGTCGTCGCTGCATCTGCCATGATACGGCCACGTACTGTCAACGGCACCGGCGGCATGGGGTATGCATGGGCACGTGGCCAGCGTTCTGCGCTCCCCGTCGAATCACCGGCTACCCCTATTTCGTGCTCGATGCGTTCGTAATATGGGGCCAAATCTGCGTACGAAATAGGCCAATCGGCGAGCGAACTGCCGGCAGGACGACCATATCGCGACTGCATGCGAAAATCGTCCGGCATGAAGCGCCAAGCTTGACCGCCGTAGAGCATCGTGGAACTCCCGACCGCCATTGCATTGTTGTGGTATCCGCCATGGTGGGGGAGTTGCACCTGCTCACTGCCATCTGGGGCAACCAAAACACGTGGGTGCCCTGCGTCAGGGCCGGTGTTTTGGCCATATTGTGACAGACGATGATTCCGTAAGTGGTCACTGCGTTCGTGTGCGTAGGTGTAGTGAGTGCCACGCTCGAGCAACAAGACCTTTGCACCGGATTCTGCGAGGAGTGCTGCGGCGACTCCACCACCCGCGCCTGCACCGACAATCAACACATCGTAGCTCATCGTCGCTCCTCGAATCCAATGGATGTCCACGAGATTGCATTGACATTAGCCCCATGACGTGGATCACTATAAAAGCCTTCGGCGCAGTGTTCGGCAATAAGCGCGAGGGTTGCAGGCGCGTCGCACAGCCACACTGCACGGGTGTCGTTCTGCCATAGGGATGTTATAAGTGCATCTGCATCGGGCCCATTGAGTCCGGCAAACGCGGTGCCATGGCGGAACTGCGCTTCGTTTTCGAGCGCCGTCAGCGCCTGGCCATAACGGGTGAGGAAGCCCACCCCGTCGCCTTGGAGAAAGCCAATCAGATACCCATCCACACCCGCAGCAATGCCGCCAGGGGTATCGTCTGCAGGGATATAGCGTTCAATGAGTGCACGCAATGTTGCGAGTTGGGGTGCGTCGAACATAGAGACCTCCATGTGTGGTGGGCAAATCATACCAGACTTCGGATATCGTGCTACAAGAGCGACTTCAATTCTTCAGCAGATTTGCGGGTCATTCCTGGGAGGGCAGCAATCTCGTCGACACTCGCCGCGCGGATGGCATCGAGTGATCCAAATGTCTTGAGGAGGAGCTGACGACGCTTGGGCCCGATTCCTGCGATTTCTTCGAGCGTCGAACTCTTCATCGACTTGGCCCGCAAGGTGCGGTGATAGTTTTTGGCGAAGCGGTCTGTTTCTTCGTCGATGGTCTGCACGAGGCCGAGAACCGGACTCGAGCGCTCGAGGACAATCAACTCCTTGGCATTGGGAAGCAACAAATCGAACCGATCACGATTGGGACCTTTGACCACGCCTGCAATCGGAATGTGCCCAAACCCGAGTCGCTGGAGTGACTCGACCGCTGCATTCAGCTGGCCGATCCCACCGTCAATGAGGATCAGATCAGGCAAGAGCGACCACGCTTCTTGCTCTTTAGTTTTGGCGTCTTCGGATTGCTGTTCGTCAGGAACATCCGTCACCGACAACAAGACATCTTCACCCGCTGCCGCAGCGGCACGTTTGAATCGGCGCTCGACCATTTCTTTGATCGAGCCGACATCGTTGGGAGCATCAATGGTTTTGATACGAAATTTGCGGTAATGGGCTTTTTTGGGCTCACCGTTTTCGAATACCGTCATTGCACCGACGGTGTTGGTGCCTTGGGTGTTCGAGACGTCGAAACACTCGATGCGCGTCGGCGGATCAGACAGATTCAGGATGGTAGCAAGTTCGCGCAATCCGACGACCGAGCGCTTTTCGCCATCCATCCAGGCGGCACGGAGCTCTGCGAGTTTGCGTTTGGCATTGGTGGTCGCCATTTCGACCAATTCGCGTTTTTCGCCCCGGCGCGGGACCGAGATTTCGACTTTGTGGCCGCGTTTTTGTGAGAGCCAGTTTTCGATAATCATCGGTTCTTCGACATGTTCGGCCAGGATAATATTGGGCGGAACTTCCGCAGCCGAATCGTAGAATTGGGTGAGAAACGAACTGAGGAGTTGCGCATCATCCTCGTCTTCGGTGTTTTGCAGGGCGAACGGCTCTGCGCCGATGAGTTTGCCATTGCGAATGTAGAAAATCTGCACGACTGCCGAACCGTCTTCACGGGCAAAGGCGATGACATCCTGGTCGGTGGTGACGGTGCGCATGACCTGTTGACGCTGACTTATTTCTTCGATGTCGCGGATCTGGTCCCGGATGAACGCCGCCCGCTCAAACTGCATCTCTTTGGCATGTTGGGTCATGCGTGTGCGCAGATTTTTGACAACGTCCTCGGTCTTGCCCTCGAGGAAGCGACAAACAGATTGGATGGTCTGCTGGTACTCTTCTTGTGAGACCAATGCAGGGACGCACGGTCCGAGGCAACGCCGCATCTCATAGTAGAGACACGGTTTGCCGGTGCGTTGGTGGCGTTTGAAGCGATCGTCGCCGCAATCAAAGGGCGGCCGAAAGGCAAACAAGCGGTTGAGCTCGCTCAGGGTGCGCCGTACCGAACCGGCTTTTGCATAGGGTCCGAAGTAGCGCGCACCGTCTTCGTAGACGGTACGGGTGGTGAGAATCCGTGGCCATGCTTCTTTGATGGTGACTTTGATGTATGGGTAACTCCGGTCGTCTTTGAGGAGGACGTTGTAGCGCGGCCGATGTTGCTTGATGAGATTCATTTCGAGCAACAATGCTTCGAGTTCGGAGTTGGTCGTGATAATCGAAAAATCGGCGATTTTGGCGACCATCCGGCGGTTTTTGTTGCTTAACTGGGCGACATTGAAGTACGACTGCATACGGTCACGGAGCGACTTCGATTTGCCGACGTAGAGCACCTGGGCGAGCGCATCACGCCATATATAGACACCATAGGTTTGTGGCACGGCTTTGAGCCGCTCATGAAACTCTTCGTGATTGATGACGGCGGTAAAGCGAAAATCTGGCATATCACATCCATCCAAGATCGGTGTCACCACCACTCGTGCGGTCACGTCGTGTGTCATCGCGTTCTTGGTCGATCATCTCATCGACCATTTCGTCCCAATCGGCGCCGGCGTCTTCACCGATGGTACGGCCGAGCTCTTTGGCCCAGCGCGCGACCGCCTGCGGATCGGACTCGTCGACGCCGGCAAACGTCTGATCGCTGCTCAGGCGGTCCACAATCGCCTGGTCACCCCGCAATTGGGCAACCCGGGAGACGACGCGTGTGACCTGATTGGTGTGGCAGCGTGGACACGCAAGGTCGCTGGGGTCCGTAAACCCACGCACGAGTCGTTGGAAGGTCACCTTGCACGGTGCACAGCGGTATTCATAAATGGGCATGTGTGTCCCTCACGATAACGCCCGCAATGCCTGGACGGCCCCGGGTATCGCAGCCGCGAGTTCACTGGCAAGCACACCAGCAGTGCCAGTGGTCTGCGCGATATGTTGACCTGCCAGCCCATGCACGGTGACTGCCAAACAGGCAGCGCTATAGAGATCGCAGTGTTGTGCGATGAACCCTGCCACGATGCCTGCCAGTACGTCGCCGCTGCCAGCGACCGCGAGTACAGGATTAGGGTGAGCCCAGAGCGCAGTGCGTCCGTCGGGGCTGGCGATGACGGTGACACTGCCCTTCATGATGAGTACGTGACCCCACGTCCGTGCATAATGTTGGGCACGTTCGACGGGTGGTAGGTCGATGAGGGTGCCACCAGCCAAGCGCCGCAGTTCACCGAAATGCGGCGTTAATACACACGGTACTGCCGCGATGAGGTGCGGCCAGTCGGGGATGCGTGCGAGCATGGTGAGCGCGTCTGCATCGAGGACCACCGGCCTGCCTGCGACGTCCGCAGAACCCAAAAACGTTTTGAGATGCTCCGCTGTCTGTGTACTCCGACCCAATCCTGGACCCACCAGATAGGTCGAAAAGTGCGACTGGACCAACGCATCATGCGGGTCGTCACTGAGCGGAACCAGTGTCACCTCGGGGGTCGGCCATGCCAGCGGAAGAACCGCAGGGCTGGCAGCCAATGCAACAATGCCCGCACCGGTGCGGGCAGTTGCCATGCATGCCAAATGCGCAGCACCCGGGTATGCTTCGGAACCGGCCCAGACACAGACCGTCCCGTAGGTCCCTTTGTACGAATCGACCGGCCGCGCCGGGAGCAGTGACTCTGCATGCACGCTGCTGAGGACCCGGGTCGCTCGTCGATCAGTTGGTGAGAGATGTATCCCGATGTCGAGTTCGATGATTTCGCCACAATGCAATGCAGCGGGTGGTATGTAGAGCCCTACCTTCACCGGACCAGTGCTGAGGGTGACATCGGCACGGATGGCGACACTCGGGATTGACCCGCTGCGTGCATCACAACCGGATGGCACATCAACGGCGACGAGCGGTAATCGGCGTGGGCGGGCGTTGAGTGTCTCGATGAGGAGAATGAGCATATCGGCGGGAGGTCGGCTCAAGCCGATGCCCAAGAGTCCGTCGATAACGAGGTCTACATGCGGGAGTAAACGTTCTACGAGGGTGGGTTCCCATTGTTCGACATGCACTGCACCAGCCGCGCATGCGGCATCGAGCCACGCATCGGTACGCGGACGCTGCCAGCTGAGGAGCGTTACCGATACTCCACCCTGTGCCAACACTCGTGCACATACACACGCATCAGCACCATTGTTGCCGGGACCAACGCAAATCAACACACGTCGGAGCATCGGCCACCGCTTCATGATGGCCTGTGCGCACGCAGCTCCGGCGGTTTCAATCAGACGATGCGCTGGTGTACCCGCAGCGACACTTTCTGCTTCGAGGATACGCATTGTGGCGGGTGAAATGGCGAGAGACATGCTGACCCTCCCAAAATGAGAAACGACGGCATGGTCGAAACCACGCCGTCGCACAAGGGGCTGAGGTTACTTCACGCGCTCCATGTAGTTGCCGCTTCGTGTGTCGATGCGCAATTTGTCGCCTTCGTTGATGAAGGCAGGAACGGTAATCTTGGCACCCGTCTCGAGCGTGACTATTTTGTTCACATTGGTGGCGGTGTCGCCGCGCAATGCAGTGCTGGCTTCGGTCACGGTGAGCTCGACGAAAATCGGAATTTCGACGCCGAGGATGCGGGTTTCGTCGTAGAACAGAATGTCGCATTCCATCCCATCGAGCAAGAACTCGGCACCATCACCGATGACGTCGGCAGTGAGTTCGATTTGTTCGAACGATTCGTTATCCATGAAGACGAAGTTTTCACCTTCGCGGTACAAGAACTGCATCGAATGCTTGTCGACCCGGACGATGTCGATATCTTCGCCAGCACGGACGCGTTCTTCGACGGACTTGCCTGTGGCGATGTTTTTGAGCTTCATGATGACCATGGCACGCCAGTTGCCTGGAGCATGGTGATGGAACTCGGTGACACGGTGCAGTGTGCCGTTCCAACGAATGATGAGATTGGTACGCAAATCGGATGTGGTGGCCATACTACTCCCCAAACATGCAAAACAATGCTTTCAGTATACCAGATTCAACATTGCGATGGCGTCTAATCGACTTCAGACGCGATTCCGAGTGCCTCACGTCCCGCTGCTACGACAAAGAGCGACCCGGTCACGACCACGAGATCTTCGGTGCGTGCATGGTGGACGGCAAAGGCGAGTGCTTCGGCAGGGTCAGCGATCCCGATGACTTGGATGTCAGGTCTGACCGCACAGACCATGTCGCGCAATGCACCGAGGTCACTCCAGGCACGCGGGTGTCGCGACGCGGTGACAATGACTTGATCGGCAGCACGAGCCAAAAACGGAATCATGGCTTGGATGTCTTTGTCTCGTGAACAGCCGATGACCATGGTTTTGGGACGACCTGGAAAATCGTGATTGAGCGAACGCGTCAGCCGCTCGGCCGAATCGGGATTATGAGCGCCATCGAACACCACTTGGACGTTGCCGACCGTGCAGACTTCGTATCGACCCGGCCATATAACATTCGTCAATCCGGTTGCAATCGCATGGTCATCAATGTGCGGCCAGCGTTTGCGCAAAAACAAGGCAGCGGCGATGGCAAGACGTGCGTTTTCGGCTTGGAACTCGCCACCGAATGTCGGTGTACGCGGACCTGTCAGATAAAAGTCGAACGGGTCGTAGAGCTCAGGGATCGGGCCACGGACGTGCTCGTCTGCGGGATCATCACCGCGTATACCGCCTTGGCCTGGATCATCGACCACAAAGCACGGTGCGCCAGCCTCGGCAGCACAGGCCGTCAACGTCACCAATGCCGAAAGCGGCTGCGGCGCCATCAAAATGGGGATGTGCGCATGGGCAATGCCGCCTTTTTGCATGGCGATGTCGACGATGGTGTCGCCGAGTATCTCCATATGGTCGTAACTCACCGAAGTGATAACGGAAAGGACGGGATCAAGGACGTTGGCACTGTCGTAGCGACCGCCCAACCCCACTTCGACGATTGCGATATCGACCTGTTCGTCTGCAAAATGACGCATCGCCAATGCAAACCCGATGGCAAATGTCGATGGTAAGCCGCCCGCTACATCCGCTTCGTGGATGTGGGGTGCAATGCGGTTCACGCCGTCGACGAGACCCGACTGAGAAATCAACACTCCATCAACCTGGATCCGTTCGCGATACGAATGCAGATGCGGCGATGTCCACATTCCGGTACGCAATCCTGCAGCACGACACATCGCGGCTATCATTGCCGTCGTCGAACCTTTGCCTTTGGTACCGGCGATAACCACCGTTGCAAAGCGTGACTGTGGATTGCCGAGCACCTCGAGGAGCGCACGGGTTCGTGTCAAGTTTTCGTTGGGATCAGGCCGTTGCTGCGGATTGGGAATGAACCGGTAGAGGTAATTGAGCGCTTCTTGATAGTTCGCAACCCTTTGCATGGAGGGACTTTCTACACATACGCGCCGTGACGCTGTGTCACGGCGCGTATCATCAGCGAGAATCAGCGACCCATCTTGCGCACATTTTGCAGACAGCGTTCGATACACTCCATCGGCGGATATGCGTAGGTCTCTTGCTCGACGACATACCACTGTGTGCCGCCGATGCGCTCACACAGGGGCAATACGGTTGACCATGGCACATCACCGTCACCGATGAGTGCGTTCTTGTTGGTCTCGGAGTGCTCTTTGAGGTGGACACTCAACGCACGACCGGGGTATCGTTCGATGAACGGCGCAGCAGGTGCATGTGCGACGAGTGCATTGCCGGTATCGAATTGCATAATGACTTCTGGGTCCGTATTGCCGAAGAAGGTGTCCCATGGCAGCTCACCTTCGAGATCCTTGAATTCGACCCAATGATTGTGATACCCGGTCTTCATGCCGTGCGGTGCAAGCTTTTTGCTGACGTCGTTCAAAATACCGGCTGCTCTGAGCCACCCAGCCCGCGTGCTGGTGTAGGATTCGTCGAGACCTGGCACGATGAGAAAGCTGTTCCCGATGGTCGCATGAAATTCGATGGATCGTTGGAGTTCGTCACCCATCAATGTGTTGATGCCCACATGCGCACCAGCAGCCTTGAGCCCATTTGCGTCGAGCATCGATTTGACGGATTTGGCATCATGTCCATAAAATCCTGCAAACTCAACGCCTTCATAGCCCATTTTGGCAATGGCTTTGAGCACACCGGCCAGATCGTTTTTGGCTTCTTCGCGCACAGAATAGAGTTGTACCGCAACAGGAATACGCGCCATTGCATTGCTCCTCGGCTCATACGAATACTACGTCTAGTATACCAACCTTTTGTTTGTACTCGTGTACGCACGGGTTTTTGACAGTTGTATAGGGCTGTTCAGACGCCGAAAACGTCGTACTATATGAGTAATACAATTAATACCGGTGAGGTTGACATGAATCGTGACAGTGCCCTGAAAAAAATCAAAGACAAACGCTTCCGCGCGTTGGGTGAAGGCATCGTTGCCGACATGAAGCGTCTCAATGTCCCCGGCGTGTC
>CAIPUQ010000504.1 GCA_903868295.1 uncultured Roseiflexaceae bacterium | reverse complement strand
GCCAAGCGGGCACAGGCGGCCAGGGCACCTTTGCGGCCCGCCCAGAGCTTTTTACGTTGCTCGTCGTCCTTGGCGGCGCGCAGTTCACGTGCCTCGAAGTGGCGACAGATGTATTCGATACGGGCGGTCTGGTCTTCGATTTCTTCGTCGGTGCCGTCGATTTCGATCAACAACACGGCCTGCGCGTCGAGCGGATAGCCGGCGTGGACGGATTGTTCGACCAGCGCGATGCCCTGACCCTCGAGCATTTCGAGCGCCGCCGGGATCACGCCCTGGGCAATGATGGCCGATACCGTGTCAGACGCGCTGTCGAGGTCGTCGAAGATGGCCAAAAACGTTTTGACGCCCTCGGGATTGGGTGTCAGACGCACGGTAATCTCGGTCACCATGCCCAACGTACCCTCGCTGCCGACGATGACGCCGAGCAGGTCGTACCCGGGCCGGTCGGGGGCAGTGGTGTCGATGTGCAAGATGCTGCCGTCAGCCAAGACAACCGTTGCCGCCAAGACATGATTGGTGGTGATGCCGTATTTGAGGCAGTGCGGGCCGCCGGCGTTTTCGGCACTATTGCCGCCGATGGTCGAGGCTTTTTGGGACGACGGGTCCGGCGCGAAATGCAGGTTCCACGGCAGCGTGTATTCGCTGAGTTCGGTATTAATGAGGCCCGGCTGCACGATGGCGGTACGGGCGACGGGGTCGACGTGCAATACCTGTTGCATGCGGCTAGTCGCCACGACGACCCCGCCCGCTGCGGGGACCGACCCACCCGACAGCCCCGTCCCACCGCCGCGGGCGACAATGGGGAAGCCCGCCGCCGCCGCGATTTTGACCACTGCAGCGATTTCGGCGGTCGAAGCCGGTACCACCACGATGTCGGGGCGGGCCAAGTCGAGGGCACTGCCATCGAACTCGTACATCATCAGTTCTTCGACGCGCCACAGCACGTATTTGGGGCCGATGGCACGGCCCAAATCAGCGATCAGTGTGGCGAATTCGGGTGCAATGGTCTGGGCCATCGGTGACCTCCCTGCGGCGTTACGAACGCCAGCTGTGCTGTGGCTCGTAGCCCAGCAGGCGGCGTGCTTTGGCGATGGATAGCAACGTATCGTGGCTCCCCGTGCCGGGCGCGATGGCGACGGCAGGGAAGTACGCTGCCATCAGCTCTGCATTGGTGCGGTTCATGCACGTGTCTGCAGCGGCGATGACGAACACCTCAGCGCCCGTCAGCGGGGCAACCAGGCTTTTGCGGCATGCCTGGGCGACGTCGCGGGCATCGACATACGCCCAGAAGTTCCACTGGCGCTGGGTCGGGTCGTCTTGCCAACCGGCGAAGCGCGCGTAGTCGTGCTGTTCCATGATATTGGTGAAGCGTAGACCGACATAGGTGGCGCCGCTCCAGCTGGCGAACTGGCGGGCCATTTCTTCGGAGATGAGCTTCGACAGCGCATAACTGCTCTCGGGCGCGCTGTAGGTCTCGTCGACGGGGACGGTGGGTGGTGGCCGGCGTTCAAATGGCAGGCCGAGGGCTGTTTCGGACGAGGCCCACACCACCCGGTGCATCCCGAGCAGCTGCGCCGCGCGGAAGACGTTGTAGGTGCTGCTCGTGTTGTGGCGGAACATCACTTCTTCGGTGCGGCCGGTGGGATTGGGATTGGCGGCCAGGTGGATGACGGCGTCGCAGCCGTGGAGCGCCTCGACGGTCTCGCCCAGTTCGGTCAAATCAGTCTTTTGGAACGGGGCCGAGTCGTCGCTCGGGGCAGCGATATCTACGTTACGCACACGATAGCCGTGGGCCAGCAGTTCTCGGATGGTGGCGCGGCCGGCTTTGCCGGATCCGCCGGTGACGGCGATGTGTTGCAAGTGGGGTCCTTTGGTATGAATATCAATAAGTATACGGGATAGAGTAGGGCTTAATGCAATAAGCCCGAACGAACCCCGTCCCGAGCATCACACAGCGGTGTGATGCTCGGGACGGTTGGCTTTGAGGGAGGGAAGTTATCGTGTTTTGGTGGCTGTCCGTGTCGGTACGCGTGATCCCGGAGCGCGTGGTTGGTTATAGAGCTGCTCAACCTCTCTGGCGGTCAATGCGCTGTTGTAAACGGTCAGCT